>CAYORP010000139.1:0-17787 GCA_964406415.1 uncultured bacterium | reverse complement strand
CCCTGCGTCGTTGTAACAAAAGAGAAGGGTTTATAAACGGGCATGGGACTTCTCCACATAAAGTCTATGTCGGAGGGTTTGTATAAGAACTCAACTATGTCCGTACCCTTATCAACAAGAATTTCAAGTCTTATAACCTCATTTTCCATTACCAGTGTGGTTATCCCGTTCCACTGGAACTCCATCCACCTGCAGCCATTATTTGTTGACAGCATCTTCAAGTCTCCTTGCAAGCAATGATTTATCTTCAGGCAGGTATCTTCTCACTCCTGCAAAATTTCTCCTGAAGTATGAGTTGTCAATGGAGGCAATGGTAACTTTCTTCTTGTTGCTGCTTGCATGAATAAAAAGGTCATTGCCGATATAAATTCCTACATGCCCAACATACCCTCTTCTTTTAAAGAAAATCAGGTCCCCATTAGAAATTTCGTTCTTTTTTACAGGAGTGCCTTCTCTGAACTGCAGTAAAGCCGTATTGGGTAAAGAAATACCTATACTCTGGTAGACAAGTTTTGTAAGTGTGGAACAGTCAATTGATAACTTACCCGAACCGCCTAATTTGTAAGGCATATCAAGATAACTGAAAGATTTTTCTATTAAGGCATCTCTTAAATTTATCTCTTTGACAATTTCCGATTCCGTAGCAGTGTTTTCTACGACGGGTGCCGAAGGTACAACGATTATCTGCCCTTCCTTAAAATCCTCATCAGATAAAAGGTTTGCTTTTTTTAGTTCTTCCGGTGTGGTGCCATATTTTTTGGCAATCTCTTCCAGCGTATCGCCTTTTTTTATTTTGTAATAAACCTTGTTTGTGGTAACGCTCATAATGGGCTGCGGGGTTTCTATATCCGGAAGTTTACGCGGTACATTGATTTTAAGTGTTCGTCCCAGAACGATGGTATTGCCCCTGAGGTTATTAAGTTTTTTTATTTCAGATATGTGTACGTTAAACTTTCTGCTGATGCCTGATAATGTATCACCTTTTTTGATGACGTAAGAGATGGTTTCGTATCCCCATACTGCATCTTCTTCTGGGCTCTTGCTTTCTACCTTCCTCACTATAAGACGCTGTTTGGGATATATAACAGAGGATTTAATTCCGTTAAGTCTTTTGAGATTATTGACTGAGGTATGATATTTCCTTGCAACGGTTGAAAGATTTTCACCTTTTTTTACCGTATGATAGTGAAGGACGTATTCAGAATAAAGACAGGTAGACATAAACAAAAATAGAAGCAAAAAGCATACGGCATATTTTATTCTTCTCATTTGTTCTCCTTGTTCTGAATTTCACCGGACTCCTCTTTTCCATTCAGAGGCTTTGTTTCCGAGTTTATCGGGAATATCTTAGTAAGTTCTTTTTTCTTTTTTTCAAAATACTCGTCTATCTTAAACTTCAAACCTTCCATATTTTCAATTGTGCGGAGTCGTTCTTCAATCTTCTGCTGTTCTTCTATTATTATCCTGAAAGCATCTGCAATCGGGTCGGGAAGTTTATTATGGTCAAGGTCTATGTGGTCTCTTTTTGCTTCACCCACTATTCTTCCGGGAACCCCCACCACCGTGGCCTGAGAGGGAACGGATTTTATAACAACCGAACCTGCTCCTATCCGTGAGTTATCCCCTATTTTTATTGCTCCAAGCACCACGGCTCCTGCACCTATGACCACATCGTTCCCGATAGTCGGGTGCCTTTTTTTCTTTTCCAGTGAGGTCCCTCCAAGAACCACCCCCTGATAAAGAAGAACATCGTTACCTATCTCGGTTGTTTCACCTATGACAACACCCATTCCGTGGTCAATGAAAAATCTTCGTCCGATGGTTGCACCTGGGTGAATCTCAATGCCGGTTATTGCCCTGCCTATGTGAGAAATAAAACGTGCTATGCTTTTTTCCCCTTTTTCCCACAGGGAATGAGCGATTCGGTGAAGGAACAGTGCGTGCAGTCCAGGATAAGATGTTAAAACCTCAAAAGTATTTCTTGCTGCCGGGTCCCTTTCAAAAACCGTTTTTAGGTCCTCTTTTATCCTGTCAAACATTGTTTTTAAAATGCAAGCAGTGCAGGGTTTTCAAAAAGTTCCTTAAACTTTTTGTAAAACAGACCGGCATAAGAGCCGTCAATTACCCTGTGGTCAAAAGAAAATGAAACATTCATAACGTACCCTATTTCCAATTTATCGTTGACTACAACTGGTTCTTTCCCGAGTTTTCCCACACCCATAATGGCAACTCCGGGCATATTTATCACAGGCTGAAAATTTTCTACGCTGTACATCCCTAAATTTGAGATGGTAAACCTTGCGTTTTTCACGTCATCTTCCGATAACTTATTGGAATGAGCCTTTTCTATAAGTTTTTTCCGTTCATTTGAAAGACTGGCAATGTCTTTTTTCCCACAATCTCTCAGTACCGGGACCACGAGACCATCCTTTACAGAAACAGCCAGCCCTATATCAATCGCTGAATAAATCCTGATTTCTCCGTTAACAAGGGCGGCATTTATCAGCGGATATTCCTTAATGGCTCTGGCAGCAATAAATAAAAGAAAGTCCGTATACGTAAGTTCAATATTTTGTTCTTTTTTAAGAGATTTCAGTTTGACTACCTCATCGGCAATTAACTTTCCCTGAAAATAGTAGTGGGGTATCTCTTTTTTACTTTCGCTCAGTCGTCTGGCAATTATTCTTCTCAGCGGTGTCCATTCCTGTATTCTGTATTCTGTTCCCTCTTTTTCTTTTTTAGTTTCACCCTCAACCTGCGGAGAAGATTTCTTCTTGATGTATTCATCAACATCTTTTTTCTCAATTCTTCCGTCGGGGCCAGATCCGGTTACCAGCGATATATCTATGCCTGATTCCATGGCTGTTTTTTTTGCCAGAGGGCTTGCCTTAGCCCTTGACTGTTTACCTGTGTCTGCTTTTTTAACTTCCTCTTCAGTTTTTTCATCTGCATCATTCTCCACGGTTTTCTGTTTCTCTGATTTTTTTTCTGCTGGTTTTATGGCTATTTCAGGCAATGGTTCATCAGGACTGTCAGATATATAGGCAATTGGGGTGATTACGGGTATCGGGTCTTCAGACGGTTCATAAATTTTTTTTCTGAGGTAACCGTTATGTAAGGATTCTACCTCAAAGTTTGTTTTGTCACTCATCACCTCAAATAATACGTCGCCTTTTTCAACCTTTTCTCCTACTTCTTTTTTCCATGCTACAAGATACCCTTCTTCCATCGTCTCCCCGAGTTTGGGCATTATGACTTCTTTTATCATCTATTTATCCTCCTGCAAGTTCTCTTACCGCTTTGCATATCCTGTCGGTATCCGGGATTGCCAGTTTTTCAAGCACAGGGCTTTTTGGCATGGGGACATCTGCCCCTGCCACTCTTATAATCGGAGCATCAAGATAGTCAAAAGCATTTTCAATAATCTGCGCACTTATCTCTGCTCCGGTTCCACCCGTTTTACAATCTTCTTCCACTATTGCCACCCTGTTTGTCTTTTTCACCGAATTAACGACGGTTTCAATATCCATGGGCAGAAGGGTTCTAAGGTCTACAATTTCCACGGATATTCCCTCTTTTTCAAGAATCGCAGCTGCTTCCTGACAGAAAAGGGTCATTCTTGAGTACGTAACCAGTGTTACGTCTTTCCCTTCCCTTTTTACATCCGCAACACCTACAGGCAGGGTATATTCTTCTTCAGGAACACTGCCTTTTGTATTATACAGCATCTTGTGTTCAATGAAAACGACGGGATTGTTTTCCCTTATTGAACTCTTTAGAAGTCCTTTTGCATCGTAGGGGGTTGATGGCATAACAACCTTTATCCCCGGTATGTGGATGAGCCAGGACTCAAGACTCTGTGAGTGGTGAGCCCCCAGTGTTCTTCCTGCTCCACCTTCTGTTCTGAGTGTAAACGGTACGGTGCATTTGCCCCCGAACATATAACGTATCTTTGCCACCTGGTTGTTGAGTTGTTCAAGACACAAACCTATGAAATCAATATACATAATTTCTGCAACCGGTCTCATTCCTGTAAGGGCTGCTCCTAAACTCACACCCACTATGGCGTTTTCAGAGATGGGTGTATCAAGTACACGTTCATCCCCGTATTTTTTCCAGAGTCCTGCCGTTACTCCGTAGGCTCCGCCGTATATGGCTATATCTTCACCCAGAAGAAAGACATTCTGGTCTCTCTCCATTTCCTCAAGTAATGCTTCATTCAGTGCTTCTCTGTATGTTATCTCCCTCATCTTCTGATACTCCTTTACCCCGAACCGACACTCAAGATTGCTTCACTTCGTTCGCAATGACAAAAGTAAGAGGTTTTAATTTCACCGCCACCATACCCAGCCTTCGGCTGAACCCTGCCTCCCCCCTCAAGGGGGAGGCGAACAAGGTACATGTTTTATACATACAAATCGGTATAAAGTTCTTCAGGTTCTGGCAGAGGGCTATTGATGGCATAATCCACTGCCTCATCAATCTCTTTTGTGACGAGTTCTTCTATTTCCTTCACCTCGTCTTCTTTGAGAACCCCCTGCTCTGCCATTTTTTTTGAAAATAGTTTTATAGCATCTCTTTCACGCCAGAATTTTTCTTCTTCCCTCGTTCTATAGTTTCGAGGGTCGCTTCTACTGTGTCCGTAATACCTGTAGGTATTTGCCACAAGGAAACTCGGACCTTTACCGCTTCTTGCATGTTCAATCCACTTTCCAGTGGTTTCTCTTACTGCAAGTACGTCCTGCCCGTCAAAGGTTTCCGAAGGTATGTCAAAGGCAAGAGATTTTTTTGATATATCTTCTTTGACCGCACATGCCCTCTGAACTGATACGCTCATACCGTAAAGGTTATTTTCACAGATGTACACAACCGGAAGTTTCCACAGAGATGCCATGTTGAGACACTCAAAAAATATTCCGGTGTTGGTAGCACCGTCTCCAAAAAAGCATACGACAACCTGTCCTGTTTTTTGTTTTTTGACAGACAGCCCGGCACCGGTGGCTATCCCCAGACTTCCTGCCACAATTCCGTTGGCCCCGAGGTTTCCTTTAGAAACGTCTGCAAGATGCAGTGAACCACCCTTTCCCTTGCATACACCGGTTTTCTTGCCCAGTATTTCAGACATAAGCGCTTTAAGGTCTCCATCTTTGGCTACTGCATGTCCGTGTCCCCTGTGCGTACTGGTAATGTAATCGTCGGGCTTCAGCATTGAAATGGTGCCTACTGCCACTGCTTCCATCCCTGCATAGAGATGCGACCCACCTTCTGCTATATTTTTTGCCAGCAGTTCCATTATTTTGTCTTCAAACTGTCGTATCTCCATCATCTGCCTAAGTAATTTCTTTGCCAGTTCTTTATCCATTATCATATCTTTCCCTTTTTCCTTTGCCCCGGACTCCTGAGGGTGAGAGGGGTTTTGATTTATCTCTTTTAAGGTTTTATAACTATTTTCAGTCCCTCTCTTCTCTCAGATTTTTCAAAAGCTGTCTTTATATCCTCAAGAGGATACTTATGCGTGATGTATTTTCCTGCGCTTATTCTTCCTGAAGAAATCATATTTAGAGCGATTCTGTTGTGTATGGGGGTGGAACCATGTGTCCCCGTAACAAAAAATTCACCGTAGTGCAAAAGATTGCTGTTGAATTTAATGAAGGGTTTTTCCTTGGGGAGTCCTCCGAAATAGTTTACAGACCCCCTTTTGGCTACGAGTTCCAGTGCCATCTCCTGTGGTTGAGGAGCTCCGACTGCAACTATAACCCTGTCAGCCATTCTCCCGTCCGTTAATTCAGCCACCACCTTTTTTATATCCATCTTGCTCATATCAACAAGTGTACTGCCGGTAAATTCAGCCGATTTCACTCTTTCCGGTGAAATATCCGCAAGTATTACCTTTCCCGCACCTGTGTTTTTTGCAAGTTCAGAGTGTAAACACCCTATGGGGCCTGCGCCAAGAACCAGAACAGTATCTCCTGTTTCTACCCTGCTCAGCGACTGTCCGTTGATGACACAGGCAAGCGGCTCTGCTATGGATGCTTCTTCAAAAGACACGTTGTCAGGGATTTTATTCACGCATCCGTTCCTGACGGCATCTTCCGGAACCAGCATATATTCAGCAAACCCTCCGTCATAGTGATATCCTATTGCTTTCAGGTTGTCGCACATTGTCTGATAACCCTTTCTGCAGTAATAACACCTTCCACAGGGAATTGCCGGGGCAACGGCAACACGGGCCCCTTCCTTAATATCTTTTACATTTTTCCCAACAGCACTAACCGTTCCACTAACCTCGTGCCCTGTGATTCTGGGAAAAACAATGAGTTTATGTCCGTGGTGATATACCTTTATATCTGTTCCGCAGATAGAACAGGATTTGACCTTAATGACAATTTCGTTATTACCGGGGGAAGGAATGTCTACTTCTTCTATAGACATATCCTCAATCTTTTTTAAAAGCGCCGCCTTCATTTTTGAGCCCATTATAGTCCTCTATTATCTCGTTTACAACCCTACTGTCTTTTATACCTGAAATCTCTTCCAGTATGTAAAGAACACCCTTCTCTTTGATGATATCCTGCAGTTTTACCGCTTTTTCGTCATTCTGGTAATTATAGCACAAACAGTAAGCCATGACAAAAGATATGTTTTCAGGATATACGTTCTGTGAAAGACACAGTTTTATGCCACCTGCTATCCTGTCCTCCTTGCCTATTTTCCTTAATGGGTCTCTTCCCACCCTTTGTACGGTATCACCCAGTGACCTGTTGCCGAATCTTGCGATAAGGTCCGAAATATAGTTGTCTATCTCTGCTTTTTCAAAATTGTGCTTTTTGATTAACGCGGACCTCGCTTCTGTGAGTACACCTTTGAGAAGCGTAAGAATATTTTTGTCTTTCAGGGCTTCCCATATATAGGTATGTCCCCTAAAATACCCGGCGTAGGCCAGACAGGCATGGGAGAGGTTGTGTATGAATAACTTGAGTTCCTCATAAGGAAAGAGGTCTTCAACCGGATAAAAGCCTTTTACCGGAGGCATGGTACCTCTGAACTTGTTTTTTTCCACAGGAAGTATATTGTATGGCTCAACGGTTACCAGCAGAGGATGTTTTTTTCGCATCTCTTCAGAAAGCGGTGATACCATTCTGCTGACGACGGTTTCCACAAAACCGGTATTCTCGTTCAGGAATGGTAAAAACTCAACGGGCAGGTATCTCTGAATTGCATTTTTAAGTATATTCGCGCCCCCAAGGATATTTTCGCATATAACAATGTTCAGGTTAGAAGTTGGTTTTTGTCCTGCTTTTTTCTTTATCCCTTCTGCAAGTATGGGGCCGAGTGCTTGAAGGTTATTTCCTCCAACTGCTGTGAAGACAATATCTGTCTGTACAATCTCCTCTGCAATCTTATCCGTCTGTGAGAAATTCAGTGCGGAAATGTTGGTTATCCTTCTCTCTTTCTTTTCTTCCCCGGCAAGTAGCCACAACGGATACGAGCCTTTTTCATTGAGCATCCGGACAACGCTCTCGTTAATGTCCACAAATACGAGATGATATCCGGAAGCACTGCATATATCTCCAATGAACCCCCTGCCTATCTGCCCTGCCCCGAATACCATCACTCTTGGGGGTAACTCCTGACGCCTGACGCTTTTCTGCCTGTGCATCAATCAATTATACACCATACTTTCTGATTTTAAAAATGGATGCGGAGGGTGACTATTTCGGAGGGTTTTACCTTCAGTCTTACGTTTTTTCCATCTGGTACAATGTCCCCAATCTTGTTGTTTATAATATCTGTCTTCACCACCTTTTTTACCATCTGGAAAAACTGTATATGTGTAGTTGTTTCTCTCCCTTCCGCCTCATAAAATCTCAATATGTAATCATTGCCCTGCCTGTAGAATGCTGTGGTAATAAGATTGGAAGGAGATACCGAAATGAATGAAAATTGCGGTGTAAGAGAATTCTTTCCTTTACTGTCAATGTGCTGTATTTCAACAGGTCGTATGAACCTCTCTGCCTGTGCAGGTATGTTATATCTTCTCCAGTCTCCTTGATGGAAGATGAGATGTGATGTGAACCTGTGCCTTCCTTCCGCCATCATTGTTCTATTAACAAATCTCTCCCACCCAGATGTTTTTGTAATGCTGTTAATAAGTATATTTGCGATAGAATTTTCTGTGAGAAGATAGTAGTGAGATGCGTCATAGTTTATATAGGATATACTTTTCTTGGCATCCGTATAGTTAATAAATGACTTTGCAAAAAAGAGATTTTTTCTTTGTCTTTCTATGAATGATTTGTTAAAGGGTTCTCTTCCCATGTCTTTTTCTTCCACGCCGAAGGGATGGTCCCCGTAAATCTTTCCCTCAAAAATTCTCGGGAATTCAAGCGTGAGGAAACCGCCCTCTTTCTTCCAGTCCACCATCGTCTGAAACTCAATGCGGGGTTCATCTCTGTAAATAAATACAGTTCTTTCTATTTCATGTTTTCCGACCTTACCATGTGAGACATAACGTGCAAAAATTTCTCCGTCATCTGTTTTCTTTAAAAAGTCCCATTTTATATCCTCCGTTCCCGTAATAGGACCGACATGTAGTTGTCCCTTTGTAGTATCAACCCTGTACAGGCGGATTCTGCCGAAACTATTCTGCGGTAAAGACTTGTATCTTTCGCCGAATGCAGAGACTCCGATAATTTCCGCGTCACGCATAATTACGGAAAATGGCACCTTGGTTGTCACTTTTTTACTTGTAGTTTCTTTACTTATAGAGATGGTATTATAACCTCCTGCTGGAAGTTTTATTTTTGCCATTACTCTGTACTCAAATATTCTTTTGCCTATCTCTCTGTTTCTGTCCATTAACTGGAATGGAATTTTTTTCTCTCGTGCATCTGTAATCCTGAAATTTTTGTTAGTGATGGGGAAGGTTAAATCAAGCAGAACTTTTTCCTCTCTTTCCCTGAAGAGCGGATTAAAAATTACAAACTCTGCGTTCTTGCCTGCGGAAATTTTACCGGCAAGGAAAGAAAGAGCAGTTTTTTTAAGAATCTTACAGGTATGCTTTACGTAAAGGGCTTCATTCATTATTTCGTCAAAATCCTCTTCAAAAAGCCACTGGGTTGCATGGGCACAGGTGAGAAGGTGTTTTTCCCAGAGTTCTCTGATTTGTGCGGACTCACCCCTGAATCCTGCAATTGATGCGATTGCAGTCCACTTCTCCAGTTCAGTCAGATTTATCTCATTCTCCTGTCGTAGGGAAAAGAGTCCGTTTGAGCCGCCCCACCCTACGTTGTAACAAACCTCGCACGGGTCAAGTGAACCAGCAATCTCAGGAATAACCTTTTTTTTTATTTCCTTAAAGTATTCAACCGGCGTGGCAAAACCGAGAGGTATCCTGCTCTTTCGTTTCCACTTCTTTATAAATTCAAATACGGGTATTTCTTTGTCATCGTACGGGGTTTTCAACGGCCTGGTATCGTCCGTTCCCATGCTCAGCCATCTTATTTCCGTTGGAGAAAGGTCTTTGTCCGTGGCAAGTTCCTTTAAAAAATTTTCCTTCAGATTTTCAGCGTAACAGATACCGGCATAGCATCCCCTGCTGCAAAGAATCCTGCTTCCGTCATGCCCTTTCCAGTGGAATTCAAGCGGTATATTCTTTTCGGACAGCGCCGCATGGGGTCTCATGAACCTGTAGTATTTATATCCGGATTTCGTTAATATCTGCGGCATTTGCGGATGTCCAAGTGATACATCAACAGTGGATGCATATACCGAAAAGTCTGCCTTAGGAAATAATTCTCTATACTTTTTTCTTCCGATAAGTATGTCGCGTACCTGTGTTTCCTCTCCTGTCATTGACGGCCTGAGATTGGTATAGGTTCCGCATATTGCGATTTTCCCCTCGTAGATTCTTTTTCTTAATTCCTCAACCCTTTCAGGTCTTCGTTTGAGGAACGGTTCAAGTTCAGTTTTATAGATATCAAAGTACCATCTGTATTCCGGATGTTTCTTAAGAATATCAAGCACCTCCTCAAATACAAGGGTATATCTTTTTTCATGCCATCTTCTGGGCCACGTCCATGCCCAGTCCGGATGACAGTATGGCACTATAAATATCTTTTTCACTTTATGTATCTTCCAGTTGTTTTTCTGATAATAAGTTCAGTCGGCAGTGTTTCTGTCCTGTATGGTTTCCCTTCGTTTTCCATCCTTTCCGTCAGAACCTGCAGGGATTTTTGTGCAATCTCTCTTATCGGCTGTCTGACCGTTGTCAGAGGTACCGGCAGGGATGAAGAAATCGGCAAATCGTCAAATCCTATTATGGATAAATCTTCAGGGACTTTCAGGCTGAGTTCAAAGGCCGCTTTCATAAGTCCTATCGCTATCAGGTCGTTGACGCAGAAGACCGCGCTGGGCCTGTCCTTTTCAACCAGAAGTTTCAGTCCCACCTGGTAACCCACCTCTTCGCTCCTGCCTGCCCTGACGATAATTATGTTTTCATCTATCTTTAAGCCGCTCTTTTTCAGTTCTGTCTTATAGCCTTCTTTGCGTACGGGTGTCGTCACTGCATCGCTTATAAATCCAATTCTCTGATGCCCCAGTGAGGCCAGGTAGCCCACTGCTTCTTTCGCTCCTGAAAAATTGTCAACCACAATCTTATCAACATTTACATTCTCACTATCTATAACGTCAATGAGCACAACCGGTAGTTGATTTTCTCTGAAGAAAGAAAAATTCAGATAGTGGTATGCAACAATTACGCCATCCAGATGCTGAGAGAATATCTGCTTGTTGATACCCTCAATTCTTGAAGGGTCAAATTCAGTCAGTATCAACTCCGGTGTCATGTTCTTCTGCAGGGTGATAGTGGAAATCTCTTCAAATATCTCCGCATAAAAACTGTGTTTGACTTCGGGAAGGATTATTCCTATTATGCCGCTCTTGCCCCCGGACAAGACACGTGCAGACCAATCAGGTATGTAGTTCAATTTTTCAGCAAACTGCAAAACTTTAAATCTGGTTGTTTCCTTGACCCGCTGGTCGTTTCTCAATGCCCTTGATACGGTTGAAACGTCCACTCCCATCTGTTGCGCAATATCCTTCAATTTTGTTTTCATTTGCAATCGTTTGTATTATACCATGTCCTCTGTCTCCTGTCAAGTCTATTTGACAAATGGTTTTATTTCTTATATATTTTATACAAACGTTTGTCAAATGATAGGAGAAAAAAGTGGAATGGACTGAAAGGATAGAGGTTGGAGATAAGGATGGGAGAAACCGATTTATAAGGAAAGCAAAGAATATTATAGCGCAATGGGGATTAAAGATGCCTGATGAATACCTGCCTCTTCTGCTTGATTTCGGATTGGGCAATTTTTTAAAAACAGGACATATTGAATACTGGATTGTTAACGATGAGGGAAATGGTTACTGCGGTAAGTTTATCTTTATGTTCAAAGGGCAGACCTGTCCTGCCCATAGCCACAAAAGGAAGCATGAGACCTTTATGGTGGTGAAGGGGGTAATCAGGATGAGTGTAAATGGGAAAATTATCAAGATGAACCCCGGTCAGGTTCTGAAGATGTCACAGGGAAGTATTCACAGTTTCACAGCAGAAAAGAATTCACTGATACTTGAGGTCTCTATGCCCTCAATAAGAAATGATAACCTTTTCAAGGATGAAAAAATCGGCATAATTTAACAGACCTTACTGATAAACTTTTTTCTAAGGATGAAGGGGTATACAGGAGAATAGAAAAATGAAAATAAATTTTCAGGACAAGACGTGGGAGGAATTGAAGGATGCGATTGACAAGAATGCTGTTATTCTTATTCCAATAGGACAGGTTGAGGAACACGGTTTTCATCTGCCTGTAAAAACAGATGTTATTATTGCAGAAAAGATATGTGAAAGAGTAGCCCTGCAGGTCGGAGATAAAATACCTGTTCTGGTAACTCCTGCAATCTGGTCAGGTTATTCAACAAAGGAGGTTACGAAGTGGCCAGGATGTATGAATCTACGGGTGGAAACCTTTATGTCTCTCATTTATGACATCTGTTTTTCTCTGGTAAAGATGGGTTTTAAAAAGATTGTTCTGGTGAGTACCCATGGTAATCACACTGGAGCACTGAAGGTTGTTACAAGAAAAATTGCAGATGATACAGGGGTTTATATGGCCTTAACACTTCCAGTAGTTATAGCGGAGAAGGAAGTGCAAAAAGTACTTGAGAAAGGGAAAGAAGGGAGTTGCCATGGAGGTGAATACGAAACATCTTTAATGTTATACCTGAACAAGAATTCTGTTAAAATGGAAAAATCTACCGATGTGGATGTACTGAGACTGGATTCAAATTTTTCTGTGTTCATATCCACATGGGGCTTACAGAAAAGCAAAACTGGTATTTATGGGGACCCGACTGCTGCTACTGAGAAAAAAGGTAAGGATATTTTTGAATCTATAGTAAAAAAATACACTGCTTTTTTGAAAGAGTTTTACCGATATCCCTAAAAGGTGGCACCTTTTTTCCCTGTCTTTTTTTCCATCTCAAGAAGTTGTCTCCCGTATTCAAATCCGGCATGGACGACTGGGGCGTCACTGCGTACAGTTCTGCTTTTAACGTGATTGGGATTATAAAACTCTCTTCTTTCAAGCATGCTTAAGAATCGGTCTTTAAAATCATCAAAACTTTCTCCGTAGATGTGATAAGAATCCGAAATATCTGTATACTGACCTACGATAATCTCCTTATCTGTTTTTTCAGAGATTTTATCTGCTATGAATTTCTGGAGGCAGGTTAGCCCGAATATATTCATAAAGGCCGCACGATATGCATCTCTTGACCGCCAGTGCACGTTCATTACAAGATGCGGTTTTCCTTCTGTGTCGGGTACTACTCTGCACCAGACCCGCTGTAAACATGGCGGGTCATAGGTTTCCGGGTCATAAAACGGCACCCACGTTATCGCCTGTGCCCTTCTGGTAAAAAATGTTTTGCTAAGTTTTTCAATGACATAATTAATCTGGTTTTTTATCCTGATTTCGGGACTGTAGGGTATTTTATAATTAAACAAACGGTCGTGATAGGTATATGTCCATTTATTCTCTTCCGGGTTTATCCAGTGGTCGTGGACACCATCAACCACTTCCTGCCTGTACTTTTCAAGGTCTTCCATTCCACCCGGGAAACCAAGATGTATCCGCGGTTCGCAGAAAGGATTATTGATGACCATAATCATTGTTGAATCTTTACTCTCCGGATCACCCGGTCGGTCATATTCTGTTTTGATTGAAATGCCTTTTTCCCACAATTCAAGAAGACTGTTTTCCCACACCTCTCCTATAGAATCTCCTCTAACTGTTATTACCGGTATCATTATCGTTTCCTCCTGCGTCTTAACGGGATATTCTCCCAATTATATGTGTTTATTATATCATTTTTGCCGAGCCAGCCCCTTCTTGCCATCCCTATCCCCACCTCAGTATTTTTCAACATCTGTGTATTGTGAGCATCCGTTCCGAGAAGGAATTTTGCACCGTAGGTCTTTGCTTTGAGTATATTAACATCGTTCAGGTCCAGACGGTCATAAGATGCATTTATTTCAAGTGTAACGTTCCTTTTTACCGCATACGCCATAACCTCATCAAGATTTATATTATATCCTTCTCTGCCTGAAAGCAGGCGTCCTGTAGGATGGGCGATAATGTCAACAAAAGGGTTATCTATGGCTTTTTTCATTCTCTCAGTCACGTTTTTCTTAAAGCCCTGATGTACTGAGGCGATAACGTAATCAAGTTGCTCAAGTATAATGTCAGAGTAATCAAGATGTCCGTCAGAAAGTATGTCCACTTCCATCCCCATAAGTATTTTTATACCCTGTATTTTTTCCTGTAGTTCTTTGATTTCTGCATTCCTTTTTTTCAGGGTATCTTCATCAAGACCTCCTGCTATCCTTGATGATTTTGAGTGGTCAGATATACCTACATATTCATAACCCATGCTCTTTGCTGCCATCACTATGGTTTTGATATCGTTTGTACCGTCAGAGTAGTTTGAATGGATATGCAGGTCGCCTTTTATGTCCCGCATATCAACAAGTTCAGGTAATTTCCCTTCCAGAGCGGCTTTTATCTCTCCTCTGTCCTCTCTGAGTTCAGGTGGTATCCATTCCATCCCGAGTATCCTGTAAACACCTTCTTCGGTTTCACCGGCAATCTTTTTTTCTCCGCGAAAAACGCCGTATTCATTTATCTTCAGACTTTTATCCTTTGCCAGTCCCCGTAACTTTACATTATGGGCTTTGGAGCCTGTAAAATACTGCAGAGCGGCACCCCAGCAGTTTTTGTCGACAACCCGCATGTCAACCTGAAGATTGTGGGAGGTCACGATAACAGATGCTTTCGTACTGCCTTTTAAAAGAACGTTTTTAACCGAAGGAAGGTTAACAAATTTTTCCAGTATTTTATCCCTGTTTTCATCTGCCGCAAGTATATCTATATCCCCCACGGTTTCTTTCATCCTTCTTAGCGAACCGGCGGG
Source organism: uncultured bacterium (assembly GCA_964406415.1). Classification (GTDB taxonomy): domain Bacteria; phylum Ratteibacteria; class UBA8468; order B48-G9; family JAFGKM01; genus JAFGKM01. The sequence goes on along the minus strand of CAYORP010000139.1, from coordinate 3,249 downwards.
AGAAATCCTTTCTGTAACTTTTTTAAGGGATGAGAGCATCTCATTAACGACAGGCAGAACAATTCCCATAGGGATACGTGACTTTCCGGCTTTATAAAGTTCTATGCCCCTTTTAATGTTTTGGACTTTTTTTTCTCCCATACCCGGGAGTTCCGCAAGACTCCCGTTTTCAATGACATTTTCCAGACCCTCAAGATTCTTAACTCCCAGTTCTTTATAGACAAGTTGCAGGGTTTTGGGTCCGAGGTCGGGAACGTTCAATATTTCCATAAGTCCCTCGGGTATATCAGAGATGATTTCCCTGTACTTTTTTATTTTTCCAGTTTTGAGGTATTCATTTATCTTTTCAGCCATTCCTCTCCCTATACCTTCAATATCTGCAGGGTTTACCTTTGAGATGTCATCAGGATATTCTCTGAGAATACGTGCTGCTTTTCTGTAAGCGTTAATCTTAAAGATAATTTCACCTTTAAATTCAAGCACATCCGCCATACTATCAAAAATATCCGCTATCTCACCATTTTTATTCATATCTATATGTTAATTTACTCTGCAACACCAATATCTTTTACCTTTTGCTGTAGATGATGAAGTTCTTCCTTTAGATTTTCAGTTACTTCTTTATATTCTGGCTTATTATAGATATTTTCCATTTCGTGGGGGTCTTTTTTTAGGTCAAAAAGTTCCCATTCGGGTACTTTGGGGTCATCCACAGTGCCTTCCTGGCCCAGTGCCTGAGAGTAATAATAAATCAGTTTATGTTGCAGAGTTCTCACACCGTAATGAGCATAAACATTATGCCCACCACAATGCATCCAGTAACGGTAATACATTGAAGTCTGCCAGTCTTCAGGCAGTTCTCCATTTAGCAGAGGGCGAAAACTCCTGCCCTGCATATTAGAAGGTATATCAATTTCTGCATAATCAAGGAAGGTTTCGGCATAATCAACGTTTAGAATCATATTATCATTGACACTTCCTGGCTTTATCTCTTTAGGGTATCTTATTATAAAAGGCATCTTTATGGATTCCTCATACATGAATCTTTTATCAAACCAGCCGTGGTCACCGAGAAAGAAACCCTGGTCAGAGGTATACACAACTATCGTATTTTCCGTAAGCCCTTCTTCATCCAAGTAATCAAGTATTCTACCCACATTGTCATCCACGCTTGCAATGACTCTTAAATAATCCTTAATGTAACGTTGATATGCCCATTTTCTTAGTTCCTTTTCAGAGAGGTTTCTATTGATTTCACATTTAAGGTCTTTTTCATTCATGTCTCTACCTATTCTCAGTGTAGCTTCAGATGCAGCCGAACTTCGGTTTGAATAGTCATCATACAGAGTTTCGGGTTCAGGAATATCTTTGTCAAGATATAAACGAGCATGTTTTTCATCAGGCTCCCAGTGCCGGTGAGGAGCCTTGTGATGACATAATAAACAAAAAGGCCGTTTAATGTCCCTTTTTTTCAACCAATCAAGACTCATATCGGTTATAATATCCGTAGCATATCCTTTTACTACTCTTTTTTCACCACCTCCGGGGCCTTTGAAGATAAAGTCAGGGTTGTGGTATAACCCCTGTCCGGGTAGAACAGCCCAGTTGTCAAAACCTGTCGGACAGTGTTCTGGTCCTGTTCCAAGGTGCCACTTCCCAAAAATAGCAGTCTGGTATCCCTTGCCATGTAAGAGTTTGGGGAATGTCTGCAGACAGTTGTCCATTTTTGTGTCAAGTGTAGTGACCTTGTTTATATGGTTATAGGTTCCTGTAAGAATAGCTGCTCGGCTGGGGGTGGATATTGAATTGGTACAGAAACTATTGTTGAAGATCATACCTCCATCAGCAATTCTGTCTAAATTAGGCGTCTTGTTTATCTTGCTTCCGTAACAACTCATAGCATGAGAAGCATGGTCGTCGCTCATAATAAAAAGTATATTCGGAGTTTTTCTTTCCACTTATACCTCCTTGAATTTTACATGCCAGAAATGTTTTACCTGAAATTTTCTGATGCATTTACAAGAAAAAAACTAACCATTTAGGTTAACACCTATAGTATATAACAGGAAAAAGCTGTTTGCAAAAACAAAAAAGTATTAAGGTGGAATGAAGAATTATCGCAGATAGGGGCTCAAAGAGTTGTTTTCAAACAGGATGTTCAGGAGTTTTGAGGCGGAATCGTCGTCAATATAATCAATCATATTCATAAGTGTTTCTTCAGTGTACGGCAGTTCGCTTAAAACAAGTGTATACCCGTTCCTTGAAACAACAGGATATTTTGCTTCTCCCCCTCTGTTATGGATAAAGAGTGTAAAAAGGGTGGCAATAACCAGGAATGCACAGGCGGATAATACTGCAGGTTTGAGAGAGAACCTTCTTTGTGTCTGAAGTTTATAATTCTTTACTTCTTTCAGTTTTGCCTCCCAGAATTTCTCATCGTAAACAGGAGATTGCAGTTCTTTTGTTTTCTCCAGCAGGTTCCTGTATTCCTCAAGGGTTTTCCTGCATTCCTTGCATGTTTTCAGGTGTTCTTCAAGTTTTTCAACCTCAGTCCCTTTTAACTCCCCTGTTACATATTCTATAATTATCTTCTCAAATTCCCTGCAGTCCATTTTTTTCTCCTATGTTTTTTCTAATTTTCTGTATTACCTGGAAATACGTTGCTTTTATAGTTCCAACCCTGCTGTTCATAACTCTTGCTATCTCGCAGTATGTCAGTTCATCGTACGACTTAAGTATAAATATAGCTTTTTGCTTCGGCGTCAGATTTTCAACCTCCGCCTTTATTCTTTCAAGGTTATCCGATTCCATCACCTTCCTGTCGTTTGGAATAATTCTCTTATCTTCAAAGTCCTTTTCAATGGGCAGAAGGTTAGTCCTGCTGCGTTTTTTCAGGAAGTCATATGAAAGATTCAAGGCTATTTTATAAAGCCATGTTGATACCGCCGCATCTCCCCTGAATTTTTCCCAGTTCTGGTACGCCTTAACGAAACTTTCCTGGACGATGTCAAGCGCATCCTGCTGGTTATTGACCATTTTAAAGGCAACCCCGTAAAGTTTCTGTGCAAACTCTCTGTAATAGGCATCAAACTCGGTTGTTTTGGTGTCCATCCGTATAGTTAAGACTGTAAATCCTGCCCTGAGGTTTAGTACAGACGCAATAAATTAATTGGCAACCTGTAAGGGGTATTATGGAGCGAAACAAGGAACGAAGCAGTCCGAATACTTGCTCGTATTCGGATAATGAGA
>CAYORP010000138.1:0-3287 GCA_964406415.1 uncultured bacterium | reverse complement strand
TGACCTCGGACATTACACGGTGGCCGCTGCCACAAAAAGACTCTCTGCCGGCAGCCGCAGGCGGCAGTCTCTCGTTACACTGAACGGTCCCTGGGCTCCGGGTATAGAGACACACCCACTTTTTTATGACACCTTCCCGCCCGTATCTATGTCCGGCCCTGTTATCAGCAGTATTATGCAGGGCGGAAGAGCAGTGGCCTTCTGGAGACTGAGTGAATATCTCTACAGAGAAAACTATAAGAAGTACGTGGGCCAGGCGTTTTCAATGCTTGATACACTTGCTGCGTGGGGCGGTAAAGAAGCAACCGTACCTGACAACATAGTCGTGCTCCATTCACGGGCGGGAGATGACTGGTGGCAGTTGAAAAAACTTTACGGCAGTGAGGCAGACCTTACGGATGCCATCAGAGGAGCGGTGTATGAAAAGGCGGTTCTGGAACTTCTTCTGTCCAACGGATATCCATTCCACTATTATTACCAGGACCAGATTGATACACTGCCTGACCTTACAAGATTCAAACTGATAATCATTCCCTTTGCCTATTCCATAAACGAAAAGACTTATGAGAAGATAAGGGATGCCGTGGAGAAAGGCTCAAAACTCCTTATTCTTTACGAACAGGGAGAGACAGACGAATACGGCGTAATTCATAGGGAACCTCTTTTTGCCGAACTTGTAAATTCAGGAAAAGCAAGGATAATCAAAAACGATATTATGAAGGAGGGATTTAACACTTCGTTGCAGGAGGAGTTATGCAGGGTGCTGGATTCACTGCTGGGAGACAGAAAATCTCTATATCTTAACCGTTACGGGGAAGATGTGGAGGCAGGACTGCTGGAAAAAAACCGGAAAGAAAAATTCCTTTATCTTATCAACTGGGCAGATAAGCCGGTTTCCGTTGACCTCGGATTAACACTGCCTCCCGGAGGTTATAAGATACTCCAGAGAAATTCAGAAACTGTTCTAGGTGTCTGATTGATGGAAAGGAGATATTAACAGATAAAGAACTTGCCAGATTCAGGGTCAATCTTGAAAAGGGAGATGTGAGAATATTCTATATCTCCCCCTATGATACCAATAAATAATTTAAACACTTCCTCAGGTAATGGATTCAGACAGGGGTGGTATTATAGGTTGAATACCTGAAACCCCTTGAAAGCGCAAGTCTTTTCCCCGGCACAGCGGCAGAACCACATCCGCATATGTAAGAACCGGGGTCCTGCCCGAGTTCACCTTTGAGGTCATCCCACATCTCCCTTGATTCCGTGCATATGTAAAGAAGAACCTTCTTGTCCCTTCTGCGTACCTGTTCAATAAAAAACCTGTATATCTCCCGCCGCACATTGTGGGGGAAAGGACCTGTTTTTGAGTTTTTCATCTCTTCTGCACTTTCCCTGGCAGCGTTAACATAGTTCTGGTCAAAACTATCAAGAGGAAGTGTCCGGTTCATAGACTCAAAGGTATTCCACATATAAAGAGCAAAACCGACGGACTCCGGGTCTGCTTTTTTCAGTGCATAATCAATCGCCTCTGTATATTCCTGCCGCCAGTTACTTACAGGGATGATGGGTTTGAACTTGTACCTTACCGGTATGCCGAGTTTTTGACACCTGCCCGCCGCGTCAAAGCGGTCGTAGGCATCACCTGTCCCCTGTTCTATATCTCTTGCAACAGACCTGCAGGTTACGCTCCATATCCCTATGAGTTTATCGCGGTGTTTCAGGTCTGCTACCCAGTCAACGTTTGAACTGCTTGTATGGAAAGAACCATATATCCCGGGATACTGTGCTAATTTGCGGGTAAAAAGGTCAAAGAGCCCGTATTCAGGTTCCAGTGTGACAAGGTCAGCACTGTCAAGAATCATGCGAAAGACCTTGTTCCATGGATTTGCCTCTATTACAGGACCAACAACCTTTTCCATATACTCCTCAAGGTTCAGGGTTATGGAGATAAATTTCCCTTCACGTCCTGCCGGGCAGTACAAACATCCGTGCGAACATCCAGATACAGTACCAAAGTTGTATGTAGGCCAGCATACGCAGTCATCAATAGCATCTAACTGGTAAGGATGCTGGTCTATGGCTGTTATCATCTGCCCGTAGATTCTTTTAAGTTCATCAAGGGTTGTTTTCTTCGGACATCTTTCAAGGAGTGCAGTCAAATCCTGTTTTTTATAACCAATGTCCATTGTGGTGAAAATAAGGGGTCTGGTAAAGGTTTTTGGTTCTCCATCAGGGTTCGCAGGTGGCCAGAGATGATGCAATTCGTCTATTACATCAGGCAGGTTACTGTCTTTTATAACAATAACCTCAGGATTGTTCTTCAGAGATTTCATCATACGTTCCATTCTTTCAACATAGACTTTATTATTACCTGCTCTTTCAGTTACGAAAACCTTAAGTGGTGATAACGCATACATAGTTTTTCCCTCCTATCACTACAACATCTACCTCATCAATGACCTCGGTTTTTTTTGCCGGTTCAACGATTTCCATATCCTCTCTTTTCAACTCAATCATTTAACGTCCCCTTTCATTAAACGGTCCTTTCTTACAGACAGATTTTCATTGCCCATTAAAAGAGAAATTGTATAACTCATCCTTTCCCCCTGGGACATAAGATTTTTGATGATGTTTTCTTTGTGTTTGCCGCGAAAACGGCTTGATGGCAAACTGACCCCGATAGACGCCAGTATGTTACCGTCGGGGGCCAGGACGGGCACAGCCAGAAACCTGACCTGGCGGTCTTTGGAAAGTGAATAAGATATACGCTGTTTTCTTATCTTTGCCAGTGCGGATTTTAACTTCCTGTAAGAGTATATCTCATTCCACTCACTGCCGGGCAGCCCGTGAATATCTACAATTTTTTTTAATTCCTTATCGGACAAAAACGATAATAATATTCTTCCTGTTGGGAAACTGTAAATAGGTTGCATCTTAACCATCTGGGTGTTAATAATAATACTTTGTTCGGCAGATGCTTGTGCAATAATATAACGTTCCCCATTATGGAGAATAGCCACCACCACCGCCTCTTTAATCTCGCTCTTAAGGTTTTCTGCGCTTTCCTGGGCAACGGATAAAATAGTATTTTTTCTCAGATACGAATATGTGAGATGATACATCTTATCGGCAAAGGTGTATTTTTTGTCCTGAGTTTTTTTAATATACCCCAACGAGATAAGTGTTTTTAGAATGACGTAAAGGGTAGGTTTTTTCAATCCTGTCAGCAGGTGAAGTTCTTTAAGTGACAGTTTTTCCTTCTCACTTAAATGTTCCAGAATTTC
>CAYORP010000137.1:0-5870 GCA_964406415.1 uncultured bacterium | reverse complement strand
CACACTGGGACATCTTGAGGAAAATTCCACAAAACAGGATATACTGAAACTGGACAGAAAGAAACTCGGGATGAAAGGGAAATATGACGTATATTGTCTCAAGGGAAATGACTACTGGGACTTCACCGTAGACCTGCTGCCGGAGAGAACCGAAGGAACGATTGCCACTGACCCCGTTGAACCATACGGAATAAGGGGGTATCTACTGGTTCAGGGGAAAACCCCCTTATACCTTCAAAACTATCTTAAGATGCTGCAGTCAAAAGAAAAACACCCTCCACGCTACTATCTTGAGTTTGTTTCCGGGAAGAAAAACGATGCGGATAGTATACGCCATATACCCGGAGGATGGAAGACCATGCACCTGCGTTTTGACATCCCATCAACGATACTCGGAAGGTTCAAGGGATACTATAAAATTAAGGTATGGAATGCGGAGTTTTCAATGACTGCAAAAACCGTTGGATACCTCTCAGCCAGAGGCATAAAAACAACCCTCCCCCAGCCGCCCGATTACATAGACAGGATGCCCGGAGAATATGACAGCGGATGGATTGAATTCAGCAGATTTCTCAAATCCGGAAACAACATTGTAACATTCACCTGTTACTCAGAGATGACTCCAGGAAGCGGATTTGTACCAATATATTTCGTAGGCCGCATACGTTTGAGTTCCGACAGGGGGGAGAATGTCCTGAGGGAACTAACGTTTGACAATGAACTGGATATGAATTCAACAAGCATTACTTTTTCCATTAACAGGTAACAGATAAACAGGTATTACCAGTTGCCTATGTCGTCATCCGTCTCAAACCTTCTGTCCGGACCTGCGGAAACTAATATGTAGGGTACATTTGAATAAACGTCCTGCGGATACTCGTAAGTAATCGGGGTCTTCCACGCATCAAGGATGTTATCGTCTCTGTCCATGTCCTCCAGTCTGAACCTCATATAGGGCCCCTTCCAGTTATTATTGTCAACCGGCCCCTGCAAAAGTTTAACCAGTATGCCGCTTCCTTCACCGTCAGATACAGGATAGTCTCCGAAGTCCGTACCGTACATTGAAAGCGCTGCTTCAAGAGAAGATATTACCGTTTCAGTCTTCACTGTAAGAGCGCGCGCCCTTGCCTTACTGTACACAGGCACCGCAATGGAAGCAAGCAAGGAAACGATAACCATAACAACAAGAACCTCCAGAAGGGTAATACCTTGCTTTTCCACGCTCATCTTAATTTTCTCCATCAGGTTTGTCTTTTATACATACTACTTCATAAATATCCGCAACCTCATTTGAAAAAATCTTTTTAAAGAGTTTTCTATTCTCCTCTATCCAGTTTCTTTCAACATAGAACACGGACTTTTTAATTACCACCCAGTCGGCTTTTTTCTGTTTTAACCCTTCGCACCACAGTTCAAACGAGGGGTTTTCTCTGTAGATTACTTCCGGCTTTTCCTTTTCGTAAACAAACCTTGCCTCTTTATAGTAATGCACAGGAAAGGTTTCTATGCTGTTGACGGACTGATAAAAAACCCTGTTGCTATAAGTTTTACCGTAAAAAGGGTAAAGCAGAAACTCGCCTATATACGCAATATTTTTCTCCGTTTCAGAATTTTTTTGCACGAACTCCCACATCTCTGCCTCACTGCCGTAGAAAAACTTCCAGCCACCATACTTAACTGACGGATACGTATCGGATGCGAGAATAAACGGCCACAAGAGCAGAACAATAAAAAATATGCAGGGGGCGGCAAGCGAAAGAAGATATCTTTTCTTCCTTGAAGGCAAATAGAATGCAACAAAAAAGATAAGGGCTGTAACCATAAATCTCGTAATTAAAACAGGCCTGCCGATGGTCTCAACTATGAAAAAACATAATAAGACCAAAGGTATCCATTGAAGTTTTTTTACATACTTGAACGGATAAACAAAAGAGAGAGAGAAAATGGCATAGAGCGGCAAAAGATGCCTTATCTGAAGATAGTTGGTAGGTATAGTAAATACATATATGATTATTAAAACAGGCACAAGCAGGAAAACGAAGAAGAGGTCCCTGTCCCTGACGAAAGAGAGGACAATAGATATAAAAAGAAAAACAAACAGGAGGAGTGAAACCGTTGCGTTGGGGTCAACCATTGATATTGGCTGGCGGAAAAATGTTACAAGGTTTTTGAACGCCCCCAGGAAAGAATCCCCTGAATATACAGCAACTCCTTTGAAAAGAGTGAATCCACCAAAGGTTATCTCTGCCGGGAAAAAAGGGTTGCGGGTCAGTATAATATTCCTTACGTAGGTAAATCCTCCTGCAAACAGAAAAAAAAGGATGCTTAATGCAAGATATTTCTTTGAAACCGTTCCCTCCTTCATTTTAAAGAGGAATGGGAGGAGCACAAGTATAAACATCGGTGCAAAATTCTTTGTGGATACGCAGATTGCCGCAGAAAGTATGCCCAGAGGGATAAGTCTTCTGTTGCCTGCCGAAAAACAGTAGAGCGTCGCGGCGAAGGTTCCTGTCATAATGAGGTCAACATACGAGAGTGCAGATTCTTTCAGTACAGGTTTTAGAAAGGCAAAAAGACCCATCGCCCCTATACATAATAAAAGGGGGTATTTGCCTTTCTTTGCCATCAAATAGACAGCCGCCATACCCATCAGAGCAAAAGGCATCTGTACAAACTTCAAAAGAAATTCTTTGCCATTATAGAGGCAGAAATGGTAAAAAATGCTCCCCCCCACAGGATAGTAGGTCATTGAAATTTCAGTGAAATACAGGGGGCAAAGGGAGAGAGAGTTCGTCTTATAAGAATCAACGGCAAAAGGCAGGTGATACAGAAGACCGTCCGTTGTGAGGGGCGGCAACATTATGGAGTGGTAGACCACTGTATAATACAGGGCAAAGATAAAAGAGAGAAGGACTAAAAAGGACAGCGGCAGGGGTTTAAATGTAATACCTCTTATACCTGTGAAAATCTTTTCCCGATGACACAGATAAACGGAAATACCAATAATAAAGAGAAAAACGGCGGTTATGTAAGGCGGGGAAAGACAGCCTGAAATTCCAAGAAACATAAAAACCCCGAGAATCTGGGCGTAAAAAAGTATGAGGAACCCCATCAAGAAGAGAGGAATATTTCTCTCTTCTCCGGGCAGTATTATCAAAAAGATAAAAAAACTGCTGATGCCCGCAATTGCTGTCCATAAAAGAAACATAATCTAAACCCTCAGTTTACCAAAGATGAAAAACCGTTTCACTTTTTGAGTTTTTTCCATCTGGTTCCGTAGGGTGTATCTTCAAGCACAATACCCCTTTCTTTCAAGTTATCCCTTATCTCGTCAGCCCTCTTAAAATTCTTCTCTTTTCTCGCCCGTTCCCTTTCCTTCAACAATCCCTGTTCCTCTTCAGACAGTTTTGTTTCTTCTTTCTCCAGTATGAACAGAACGTTGTCTATCTCATCAAGAAAAAACTTCACCTCTACTGCATCTTCCTGCACAAGAATGCCCTGCGACAGGGCAACGTTGACCGACTTCATAAGACTGAAGACTCCTGCAAGGGCAGAGGATATGTTGAGGTCATCTGCAAGCCCCTGTGCGAAAGCATTTCTTGCTTTCTGTATTTCTTCTCTTATGGTTTTATTGCTGCTGCCGCCCGTGCAGAAGTCAAGCGCCTGATAAAACGCATTGTAGTTCTTAACCGTGTTTTCCGCCTGAACGAGTGCCTTCTCTGTGAAATTGAGCGGGTCTCTGTAGTGGGTTGAGAGCAGTAAGTACCTCACAGCAACAGGGTTGTACCCTTTTTTTATGATATCCCTCAAAGTGTAGAAATTGCCTTTTGACTTGGACATCTTCTCGTTGTTGACAAGAAGGTGTGCACAGTGCATCCAGTAATTAACGAACTTTTTACCGGTTGCCGCCTCGCTCTGCGCTATCTCGTTTTCGTGGTGAGGGAAGATGTTGTCAACCCCTCCGGTATGTATGTCAAAACTTTCTCCCAGATACTTCATGCTCATTGCAGAACACTCTATGTGCCAGCCGGGTCTGCCCCTGCCCAGTTCGGTATCCCAGGAAACGTCCTTTTCTTTCTCCTCTTTCCAAAGCGCAAAGTCACGCACATCCTCCTTGTTATACTCATCAACCTCAACCCTCGCCCCCGGTTTGATAGCCGAAAGGTCTATCCCGGACAGTTTGCCGTAGGAAGGGAATTTGGAAATACTGTAATAAATCGCTCCTTCTCTCTCATAGGCATAACCTTTCTCCAGAAGTTTTTTTACAATAGATACCATCTCCTGTATGTGTTCAGTTGCCCTCGGCAGGTGGTCAGGTTTTTTAAGACGGAGCGTCTCCATATCCTCAAGAAATATTTCAGTATATCTGTCCGTATACCCCTTCAGACTGATACCCTCTTTGTGTGCTCCTGCTATGGTCTTGTCATCAACATCAGTGATGTTCATCACCCTTAAAACCTTATACCCTGCATATTCAAGGTACCTGTGCAGAAGGTCCTCAAATATATATGCCCTGAAGTTGCCTATGTGAGCCAGGTCGTAGACCGTAGGCCCGCAAGTATAAAGTCCGACAAGACCCTCCTTTATGGGTTTGAATTCTTCCTTCTTCCTTGTCATCGTATTATAGAACTTTATCATTTGTCTCCCTGTAATTTCTCATCAAGAAAATCATAGGCTATCTCTCTATATTTTTTCAGAAAACTGTGTCCTTCAGTATGCAGGACCATCTTGAACCTGTCTTCTGCATTCAGCAGGGAAAAAACCTTTGACACGTTTTCCGAAAGGTTGTTCATTGCTCCTTCCATAAAATCCTTTTCCTCCAGAGTGTACCCAAAGTCATTGAGGGCGCTTATGACCATTATTGAACGGGGGGCTATCATCGCCAGATGCTCATGTATGTCTACAGGGAACATCTTGCCTGTCCAGCAATAGGGTCTCAAACGCGGCCTCCCTACCCACCAGCCTGTCCTTGCCTGGTTAAAAGGATTTTTGGAAATCCTGCCCGGGCACAACCCACAATTGGAAACCCCTGCCTTTATCCTTTTATCCAGGGACATTGCATGAATGGTTATCCCCCCGCCCTGTGAGTGCCCGATGGAACCTATCCTCTCGGGGTCAACTTCTTTCATAGTGGCAAGCAGGTCAACCGCACGGCCGGCATCCCAGATATCCTTCCCACGGGCAGACCACCCCGGATGCTTTTCATAAAAGGGAGCTGTATCAAAATGCTCTCTACCCGGGAAGCACCGTTCTCCTGCACTCATAAGGTCATAGGATATCGTTACATATCCCCGCCTCACAAGTTCAAGGGCATAGGCACGGTCCTGGCCCCCCTCTCTTTTATCTTCGCCTATCGGCTGTTCCTTGCCGTAAGGGGTGGTCGGATGGATACACAAAACCGCCGGTAACCTCCCTTTTGCATTCTTGGGAATCAGGACGTATGCAGTAATTCTTTCGTCAGGTTCCACAGAATAACGTACACTTCTCCTGATGTGGTCACCGCAGTCTTTTTCCCCCACTACCTCGGGAGAGAGCGGGCAGGAAATATCAGGCATCTCTCCCAGAATCTGTAAAAAAATCTCCCTCAGTGCCTCTGCCTTAATCTCCCACTCCTCTGCCGTGTTAATCTGCTCAATATGGGAAGGGTAACTCCCCAAGGTCAGTCTATCGTCACCCTTCCTTATCTCAAGAATATCGTCAAAATCCATCATTTATCCAATCCCTTCCCGGATATTTTTAACCACTCTTTACCTGTAAGGTTATCTCTTTTTCAGATATACCAGTTACTGGATTTCAGGGGCACGCTTGATGTCGGGGTCGGTGAATACATCCGTCTCGTCGGAACTGGTGGAAGAAAACTCAGAGACAAC
>CAYORP010000136.1:0-11679 GCA_964406415.1 uncultured bacterium | reverse complement strand
CAGTTTTCAACGTGCCTAAACTGGGCAAGTCGTACCTGCGCGCATGGCAGGACCACGAGGTAATAATGATACTTCCTGATGGAAACAGGGTTTACAGGTTCTATCCCTGGGAGTCCAGATTGCAACTCAGCGACACCTATCTTTATACAGACGTTTCCATATATAACTACCTTGCCCGTCTTCACAACGATGGTGAAAACCTGGACGAATACAAATCCATCTGGTACTACTTCTAACCCCCTGCTGATTTTTCTGTTCTTTCTACATTACGAAATACATACTATTGATATTTTTTCTGGATGTGGTAGAATTATGCATTCTTAATCGGGAGGTAATTTTTATGGACGATATAACCTTTACGGCAGAAACAAGAGAAGAAACTGGCAAAGGAGCGGCAAGAAAATTGAGGGCCTCCGGCTTCATACCGGGTATTCTTTATGGTGCGGAACAGGAGTCTCGTAAAATAAAGGTGGAAAAAAGGAGCGCGGAAAATATCATAAGGAAACTGGAATCTCACAACGTTATGGCAAATCTTGTTCTGAAAACGGGGGAAGAAAAGGGAGAAGGAATAAAAACCGTACTCAAGGAAATCCAGACAGATGCCATAAAAGGGGATATTTTACATCTTGATTTTTACAGAATACGTATGGACCAGACGGTAAGAATGGAGGTGGCCGTTCATCTTGAGGGAGAAGCACCGGGCATTGAAAAAGGTGGTATCCTCGAACAGGAATTAAGGGAACTGGAGGTACAGGCGCTACCGGATAAGGTCCCCTCAGCAATAACTGTTGACGTATCAAAAATGGAGATAGGTGATGCAATAATGGTAAAAGATATTGTCCTCCCGGAAGGTGTTGAGGCAGTTGAAGAAGAAGAGAGGATAATCGTTACCATTCTGGCTCCGAAGGCAGTGGAAGAAAAGCCTGCAGAAGAGGGCGAAGGCGAAGAGGCAGTTGAGGGAGTGACGGAGACAGTTACAGAACCGGAAGTCATCAGTGAAAAAGAGGCTGCAGAAAGAAGGAAAGAAAAGGAAGCAGCAAAAACTGAAAAAGAGTGAAGATAATAGTAGGACTGGGAAACCCCAAAATAGGTTATGGTGGCACCAGACACAACATAGGGTTCAGGGTAGTTGACCTGCTGAGAAAAAAACATTCTCCCGAAAGGGTTATAAAAACACAGTATTACAGGGGATGGGAAACAAGAATAGAGGATGTTGGCGTTGTCCTGATTAAACCTAAAACCTATGTAAATGAAAGCGGCATTGCCGTCAGGAAAGCGTTTGAAAGGTTTAACGGGGATATGGAGGATTACCTGATTGTCCATGATGACCTTGACATTCCTGTCGGCAGGATAAAAATAATATCGGGAAAGGGACCCGGTGGACACAACGGCATCATTTCCGTGATAAATGAACTTGGGAGTAAAGACTTCATAAGGATACGCATAGGGATTGGCAGGGAAAAAATAGGCGAGTCTTATGTCCAGTACGTACTCTCTCCTTTTCTGAGAGAAGAAAAACCCCTTGTTGAGGAATCATTGGAGAGAGCATGTTCAGCAATAGAGGAACTGATAAGAAGCGGTCTGGCAAAAGCAATGAGTCTTTACAACGTTTGAAAAACGAAATCTAAACCCCTCACCATAGAGTTAACATTGTTCGCCTCTCCCTTTGATGGAAGAGGCAGGCAACCAGCGAAGTCGGGTGCCTGTGGGGGTGAAAAAACATAAAAGCACCCCTCATCCTACCCTTCTCCCCAAGGGGCGAAGGGAAAAGAGTTGGGGGTAAAGGAGTCTGCAAATGGAAGGAATGGGGATTCAGATTTTCGCGTTGGTGAGTTCGCTTTTCGGAATAGCATTTACGGGTTTGCTTGCGAAAAATATAATGAAGAAAAAGGAAGGCACGCCCGAAATGATAGAGATAGCACAGGCGGTAAGAATAGGAGCAAGAGCATACCTGACAAGACAATATAAAGGAGTGGGGATTTTCTTCAGTATCGTCTTTGTATTGCTTCTGGTTTTGACTAAATTCGGCTATATGAGCATCTTTGTCCCGTTTGCATTTATAACAGGAGGGTTCTTTTCGGCGCTGAGCGGTTACATCGGGATGACCATAGCAACCAACTCTGCCGCAAGAACAACCTACGCAGCAAAAAATTCTCTTAATGAGGCATTAAAGGTTGCATTCTCTTCAGGCCTTGTAATGGGACTTATCGTGGTAGGGCTGGCACTATTCTTTATCAGTGTCTGGTATATGGCAATAAGATGGTTCAGTACCATCAAGGGTTTTGGACTGGACTACATCGCCTCAACGATGATAAGTTTCGGCATGGGAGCCAGTGCTCAGGCACTCTTTGCAAGGGTCGGCGGCGGCATCTATACAAAGGGTGCAGATGTAGGTGCAGACCTCATAGGTAAGGTAGAAGCCGGTATACCCGAAGATGACCCCAGAAACCCTGCTGTTATCGCCGATAATGTGGGGGATAACGTGGGAGATATCGCAGGCATGGGTGCAGACCTTTACGAGTCTTACACCGGCTCAATACTTGCCACGATGGCACTGGCTGTCGCGGCAGGACTCGGACTTAAAGGTATCTCTTTACCTCTGGCAGTAGCATCCATCGGAATCTTCGCTTCCATTCTCGGTTCTTTTATTGTCAACGTAAAAGAAGAAGCAACACAGAGTAATCTGCTTATGGCTTTGAGAAAAGGCATATATACTGCAGCGGCCATTGTTATAGTCGCTTCCTACTTCGCCATAGTAGGAATCTTAGGACCGGAATATAGAAGACTGTTCGGCTCAGTGATATGCGGGGTTGTTGCAGGCCTTTTGATAGGGTTTTTCACGGAATATTTCACCTCTGATAGTTACAGTCCAACATTAAAAGTTGCCAGAGCATCCCTTACCGGACACGCTCCTGTAATTATAGAGGGTTTTGCAACAGGAATGGCATCTACTTCGGCTCCGGTTATAATAATTGTTTTGGCTACTATAGGTGCATATATGTTCGCAGGAGGGCAATACCACCCTGAAATAGGGCTCTACGGTATAGGGCTTGCCGGAGTTGGCCTTTTAAGCACTCTCGGCATAACCCTGGCAACGGATTCATATGGACCTGTGGCTGATAATGCAGGCGGTAATGCCGAGATGTCCCACCAGCCGCCTTTCGTAAGACAGAGAACCGATGCTCTTGATTCACTGGGCAATACCACAGCAGCCACAGGCAAGGGATTTGCAATCGGTTCCGCAGCACTGACAACCCTTGCACTCATAGCAGCCTTTAAAGAACAAATCCTACTTCTGGGCGGTAACATAGAACTCTCTGTAATGAATGTGCGGCTTCTTTCAGGTATCTTTATCGGTGCTATGTATCCGATGTATTTTTCTTCAATGGCCATAAGAGCAGTTGGCAGAACAGCACAGGATATAGTGGAAGAGGTGAGGAAACAGTTCAGAGAGATTGCAGGGTTGATGGAAGGCAAGGCAAAGCCGGACTATGCCCGGGCAGTGGACATCTGTACAAAGTCAGCCCAGAAGGAGATACTGGCACCTGCCATCATAACGATAATACTGCCTATAGCAGTGGGAATTCTACTTGGACTGGAGGGACTGATAGGCCTGCTCATAGGAGCACTGACAGGAGGTTTCGTGGTAGCGGTTATGATGGCAAATGCAGGCGCATCCTGGGACAACGCAAAAAAATACATTGAAAAAGGTAACTTCGGCGGTAAAGGCACGGATGCACACAAGGCGTCCGTTACAGGTGATACAGTGGGAGACCCATTCAAGGATACAGCAGGTCCATCCCTGAATATATTGATAAAATTGATGTCCATTGTTTCCATCGTTTTTGCATCTTTCATACTGCACACCACCATTTTCAAATAACAGGGGCAAATAAAATCCCCCTCGTTCCCCTCTTTCGCCAAGGCTACGCAGGGGTAGGGAGGATTTATTATGAATAACGACATCTACGCCGAATCCATTGAACTGCACAAAAAAGCGAAGGGTAAGTTAGAGATAATGTCCAAGGTTCCTCTGGTAAATAAAGAGGACCTTTCTCTTGCTTATACTCCCGGAGTGGCCGAGCCCTGCAGGAAAATAAAAGACAACAAATCCCTTATTTACGACTACACCTCCAAGTGGAATACCGTTGCAGTTGTAACAGACGGCAGTGCAGTTCTCGGACTGGGAAATATAGGAGCAGAAGCCGCCCTGCCGGTGATGGAAGGCAAGGCAATACTCTTTAAAGAATTTGGGGGTGTGGATGCCATTCCCATATGCATCTCCAGTCAGGATGCCGAAGACATCATAAAAACAGTTTCTTTAATATCTCCGACCTTTGGAGGGATAAACCTTGAGGATATCTCTGCACCGAGGTGCTTCACAATTGAAAAACGTCTGATAGAAACACTCCCCATACCCGTGTTTCACGATGACCAGCACGGAACAGCAGTGGTCGTTCTTGCAGCACTCATAAACGCCCTGAAAGTCGTCAACAAGAAAATAGAGAACGTACGGGTTGTCATAAACGGGGCAGGAGCCGCAGGGATAGCAATAACAAAATTTCTGCATTATACTGGGGTAAGAAAAATAATGCTGTGCGATACAAAAGGTATCATATGCAGGGAGAGAAAAGAGAATATGAATCCTGCCAAAGAGGACGTCCTGAGATACCTGCTCCCTTCAAAAAGCGGTTCCCTGGCAGACGCAATGAAGGGGGCGGACGTATTGATAGGGGTCTCGGTCCCGGACTGCGTGAGCGAAGATATGGTAAAAACTATGAACAAAGAAGCCATAATCTTTGCAATGTCAAACCCTGTACCGGAGATTATGCCTGAAAAGGCTAAAAAAGCCGGAGCCGTAGTTGTGGGAACAGGTAGAAGTGACCTTCCAAACCAGATAAACAATCTGCTGGCCTTCCCGGGAATCTTCAGGGGCGTATTTGACGTTAGAGCATCAAAAATAACGGAAAAAATGAAGAGAGCGGCGAGTTTTGCAATCGCAGGGTACATCCCAGAAAATAAACTTTCCGCAGATTACATAATCCCCTCGCCTCTTGATAAAAATGTGGGCAAGAAAGTATCTGAAAGCGTTGCCTCCGCCTGGAGTTCTCCATGATTTTTCCATTTGCCATTGCGAGTGTTTTGCAGCGTGGCAATGACAATAAGGGAAGGACTCAAAACTCCTCCACTTCAACCTCCCTCTTTGAGTCAAGATAGTTTTGGAGTATTATCTGTGCTGAAAGTTTGTCTATATATTTTTTCCTCTTCCGCCTGCTCATATCCGCCTGCAGCAAAATCGTTTCTGCCTGTTTGGAACTCAATCTTTCGTCAAAAGGGATAAAAGGAAGTGATATTTCAGCCTGCATCTTCCCGATAAAAGCCATTGTTTTTTCTACCTGAGCACTCATAGAACCGTCCATTCGCAGAGGAAGTCCATAAACGATGCTTTCTACCTGATAGGTTGACAGAAACTCCTTTATTTTATCTATTTCCCTGCCGTTGCGCTCCACCCTGCCCAGCCCTCTTGCCAGCATCTGTCCCTCATCGCTGACCGCCACACCTATCCTTCTTTCTCCAACATCCAGACACAGTATTCTTTTCATATCAGTCTATTATAAGAGATAGCATACATACCTGTCAACGGGCGGAATTAATTGAATAGACATACTGCTCGGGGATGGTTTACATTATATCAGGACTTATTGCCTTGAGGAATTTTACCCATGCAGTTCAATCTTAATATTAAGGATTTTAGCAAGATGGACAAGGTCCTGAGTGTGGTCTCCATATGTCATTGTAAAGTGGTGTCCATAGTCAGATGTTTTGATATAAAATCCTTTTGGGTCAACAGCATTTATGATTGCGGCTGAACTGCACCCTGTAGAATCAAAACCCCTCACCCCCACCACCTCACCCTTGGTAACCAGCATCTTGCTTACCAGCGGGTCCAGTCGGGCAATAGTAACAGTTTTCTCTTTAATTTTTGTAAAGTCTATCTTAAAAGATGTTCCCCAACCAGGAATGGACGGTTTGGCATTAATATGATTTCTCAATTCATAGGGCAGGTCAGGCTTATCAAAACCGAGCATCTTCAAACCGGGGACATTGTGTTGAACAGCAAGTTTGTCTCCCCCTGTGTTAACCCCCTTTTCCCACTTCTCTGATTCCCAACTGCGCTTGTCATTCTTTCTCGTAACAAGTATATTGCCCATATAGGAAGAACTTTTTGAAAGTGCCATAAAGATATTTAGGGTGAGCAAGGCGCTTATGTCTCCCTCGCAGGAAGACGGATAACCCTCATCCCTCAAAAGAGAGTGGGGAAGACAGGGGGTAACCTTCCATTTATCCGGTAGTCTCGCCCCACAAAATTCAAAACACTCTATACTGAAACCATTACAGTGGTATTTTTTCATTAAACTCTTAATAGAATAGTAGAACAAAACATCTCCCAGAACCTCCTCTTTTCCCATATGAACCTTTTGAGCATTCTTTATCAGCCTGTCTGTCAGGCCTTTTACTTCAGCCATACTATCTTTTTTACTTAAGATTCTATCTCTTTCATCAGAAAGTTCTTTAAAGCCAACAACTGTAACATCTATTCCAAACCTATCTTTTAGCATCTTAAAATCCCATACCGAACTCGCTGCAGGATACCCTGGTATCCCAAAATCAGTGATTAAAAGCATGTTGGTCTGCTGAAAGGTTTTTCTTACCCTTAACAAAGAGATAAGTTTGTTTGGTCCGCCGCAATCGGTACCAGCATAACCTTCCAGTCCTTTACTTCTTAAGTAGGCAGAAACCTCACTGCCGCTTAAGACTGGTTTTTTGTATATCTCCCCTATCCTGCAGCCGAGATACTGGTTCAGGTTGGTGCCTATAACCACATATAGGTCTACATCACCTTTGTCTGCCTCCAGTTTTACAAGGTCTTTCTGTGTAATACTTACAAACTCCGGGAATTCAAGATAAACAGGTTCAAGTATGTTAACATCCTCTTTTGAGAAAATCTCTTTTAACCTTTTCAATTCTCCTTCAAATGATTGTCTGTTTCGTTGCCTCTCTTTCTCAGGTCCTACTCCTCCTCCATCGTATCGGCAGGGCCCTTCCCATATACCTGAATGGACCAGTGAGTAAAAAACTATCTTTACATTGAGTTTTACATCACGGGGGTTTTTAAGTCCCTCAAACTCTCTCTGCATCTTCATTTTATTCCCTTTCTGCCCTGGATTTTTTTAAAATCTGGCATTGTTATATAATCGTTGAAAGCGTATTATAACACATTAATTAAAATGTTTGCACATACTCTGGTTAACATTAAGACAGGTGTGGGATTTAAAGATGTGTACCTTATATCTCCTGTAACAAATAAAATATTTGCTCCTTTTTTTTGATTTTCCTTCCTGTTTTTTGTCTATGCCATACCCTAAGATACAACTTTTATCCTGGTTGGTCTGGCGTGGGCAGAGACAAAGTCAACATTTTCTATGGAAGACCTTGCAGATGCAGGTGTTGACGGATTTGAGATAGCAGGAAATGCATCTGTCTATCTCACACCTGAAAAACAAAAAGAGATTATTAACCTCTGCAGGAAGAAAGGACTGGTTATGGTAGGTGTAACTAACTGGCATGGATGGGGGCACTACTGTAATGTGTGGACTGGATTTAAGATAAAAAACTGGGCACAGATGAATATGGTATCCAGGGAAAGGGCTGTTATTTCCGCTTTAAAAAACCATGAGACAGAAAGGTTCAGGGTTATAGGATACCCACAGAAGGAATTTTCAACAATTCATTATATATTTGAACCTTTTGTAGGATTTTATTCTTACTTTCTCTCTCTTGATATCTGGCAAAAGCGTTCCTTTTAATAGCAGTAGTTACTGTTTTCCTTGCCCTTACCAGTGTCAAAAAGACAGGAGAATAAAAATAATCCCTGAAGTCAAAAGCGTAGATTATCACATCATATTAGAATTCATTGCCTTGAGGAATTCTACAGGAGATACTATCCGTATACCTTCAAATTTCTTTAGAGGCAATAGATGTTTCTTATCTCCTGAGATGATAAACCTGGCTTTTGCTTCAACTGCACATTCAATAATGCGGTTATCCGCTTCATTTATTTTTATCACATGAACAGTTTTTCCGGGTTCAACCATAAAAGTAAATCTGCTAATTTCTTCAATCACACCATTGACAACATCTTTCCCAATGAGGAGTTTCTGCTCCAGAACTTCCTTGATTTCATTGACTATCGGTTGGGATATGGCAATGGATATTTTTTTTGCTCTTCCGAGGGCTAGCACTTCATCCGGGGGACCCGATGATGAAATTAGAGATGAGATATAAACGTTGGTATCACATACTGCGGTAATCACTTTACCCTCTTTGTTCTCACCGCATCAACGATACGTTCTACGTCCTCTTCCGTATAGATGCCTGACGCCCGTGCCTTTAAAGTGATATCTTTCCGGTACTCCTGCCACTTCTTGTCAGCGAGATACATACTCAACGCATCTCTCACCAACTGGCTCTTGTTTCTACCTTCTTTCTCTACGGCATCCTCTACCTCTTTCAGCAGGCAGGGAGGCAGAGATACTGTTATAACCTCTCTTGTTCTCATTTTTCTCCTTATTTTGTATTACCCGGTAATATAATACCTTCTTCAGCAACTTCTGTCAATATTTCACATCGATAAGAAAGGTTTCAGGCGGATAAAATGGAGGAGGCGACGGTAAGAGCACGTCTGGTTTCCTTCACGTCATGCACCCTGAAGATTGAAGCACCTTTTGCGTAGGCGATAACCGCGGAGGCAAGTGAACCTTCAAGCCGTTCATCAGCAGGTATGTCATTGAGAAGTTTTCCTATAAAGGACTTTCTTGATGCACCGATGAGTACAGGCCTGCCCAGTTTTGCAAATCTGCCAGTATTGTTCAGTATTGCAAGATTATCTTCCAGCCTCTTACCAAAACCGATACCCGGGTCAATGACAACCTTCTGCAGGTTAATACCTCTGTCAGATATCCACTTCAACCTTTCTTCAAAAAATCCATAAATCTCAGAGATAACGTCTTTGTAAAAAGGGCTTTTCTGCATATCTGCAGGTGTACCCTGCATATGCATCAGTATATAACCGCACCCGGAATCTTTCACCACATCAAAAAGTTTCTTATCCAGTGAAAAGGCGGAAATGTCATTCACTATGGACGCGCCGGCTTCAATGGCTTTCTCCGCCACTTCATGCTTGTAGGTATCTGCGGACAGAACCACATCCGTCTCTCTGGCAAGAATTTTTATAAGCGGCACAATCCGTTCTATCTCTTCACTCACAGAAATTTTCCGGCTTCCGGGACGTGTAGACTCTCCTCCAATGTCTATAACATCTGCACCTTCGGCAACCATTTCTTTCGCACGGTTTACTGCCCTGTCAAAGTCAAAGTATCTGCCGCCGTCATAAAAAGAGTCAGGGGTTACATTCAACACGCCTATTACCAGAAAAGGTTCTATACGGAGAGTCTTGTCCCTGATTTTCCAGATGGGTTTCATTTTCTATTTATTTGTAGCGGTGGCATTCATGCCACGGCTACAAAAACCAGATTGCCACGCACAATACGCTCGCAATGACAAAATGTAGCGGCCGCTACTTCTTCAGGAGGGCTTTTCTGTAGTCCTCTGCCTCCAGGTTCTCTATACCTTCAACCTCTTTCAAACTCAAAAATTTCAAGGTGCCTGAAACCTTTCCAGCAAATATTGATTTTGCAGTCTCTTCCAGCAACCAAGTTCTCGCAAAAGATTCCTTTAACGTTTCCCCTATACATACAGCACCGTGATTTTTCAACAGTACCACGTTGCACTTCTTTATCTTCTTCACCACCGCTTTTCTTATCTCTTCTCCGCCGGGCTGGACATATCCAATCACAGGGACATCTCTTCCAAGCAGGGCTACATAATCAGGAGTGAGTGGTTTAAACTCCACTCCCGCAGAGATAAGTCCCACTGTTACAACAGGATGAGTATGAATAACCGCCTTTATATCCTTTCTTTCCATATATATACCAAGATGCATGGACGTTTCGCAGGTAGGCCTTAAGTTACCGTAAACCTTGCCTGTTTTGATATTCACCCTTACCCAGTCTTTTTCTCTTATCTCGTTCAGGAAATAGCCGCTCGGAGAAAGGAATACATAGTCCCCTTCCCTTGCACTTATATTGCCGCCGGGACCGGCCGCAAGTCCTTTCTCCACAACTTTTTTCCCATACTCTGTCAACTGCTTTCTTATCTTTTCCATAAATCACTCCCCCCCCGTTCCATCCCCGGCATGGAATGAACCCGAGCCCGTTCCATCCCCGGCATGGAAAGGGGGCTATCGGATTTTGAGTTTCAGGAATTTGCGTTTGCCGACCTTCAATACCTGTCCGTCATTTAAGATAACCCTTGTATTAGGGTCCCCTATAACCACATCATCCAGTTTTACAGCCTTCTGCATAACCATCCTTCTTGCTTCAGATTTTGACGGCAGTAAACCTGATTTTGCAATCACATCCACAAGTAAGATTTTCCCTTCTTTATCCATAAAGTCTTTGCCTACAAAAAATTCAGGGATATCGGACGGAGCCCGCTTTTCCCTGAAGATTTTCTCAAACTCCTGTTCTGCATCCTCCGCGGCAGCACCTCCGAAATATCCCTTCAGTATCTCTTTTGCAAGAAATGCCTTTGCCTGTCTCGGGTCGTCCTTAACAACCTTTTTAAATTCTACTTCAGGAATACCTGTGAGAAGGCGAAAGTATTCTTCCATTACACTGTCAGGGATTGACATTACCTTTCCAAACATCTCACCAGCAGAGGTTTCTACAGGAATATGGTTGTTATATGTCTTGCTCATCTTCATCTTCCCGTCCGTACCCACAAGAATTGGCATAGTAATTACCACCTGCTTCTGCTGTCCGAAGGACTCCTGTATGGTTCTGCCTGCAAGGAGGTTGAACTTCTGCTCGGTTGCACCTATCTCAATATCTGCTTTCAAAGCATAGGAATCATAACCCTGCATTAGCGGGTATAAGAACTCCTGTAAGAATATGGGTCTGCCCGACCGGTATCTCTGTGAAAAGTCTTCTCTCTCAAGAACCTGTGCAATGGTAAAAATGGATGTTAGTTTTATTATCTCTTCAAGTGTCAGTTTTGACAGCCAGTTGGAGTTATACACAAATTCAGTTTTAGAAAGGTCCAGTATCTTACCTGCCTGCTCTCTATACCTTGAAAGGTTTTCCTTTATCTGCTCCACCGAGAGAATCGGTCTGGTCTCGTTTCTGCCTGTCGGGTCACCTATCCTTGCGGTAAAATCTCCTATTAAAAATAAAACTCTGTGCCCGAGGTCCTGAAAATCCTTAAGTTTTTTTATGGGAACCGTATGTCCAAGATGAATCTCTGGAGTTGTAGGGTCTATACCGTATTTGACCTTCAGGGGATTTTTTGTCTTAATGGAAAGGGTTATTTTCTCCTTTAATTCCTTTTCCTCTATAATCTCTGAAGTGTTTCTTTTAATCACCTCAATCTGTTTCTCTGCCTCATCCATAATGTAGAAGTTTACTTGTTTAGTACCCGTTAGTCAAGAATTTTTGACTTTTTCCCTGATATAGAATATCTTAATTAGAGTTTTCAAAATCCATAACTCCTCACCATGAT
>CAYORP010000135.1:0-15003 GCA_964406415.1 uncultured bacterium | reverse complement strand
TTTTTTAAGAAGATTAATCCTACGTCAGAAAATATCTGCTTTTATATCTACCGCAAAATGAAGTCCACTTTAAAAAAATACTCCGTTGAAATAAAACGCGTGGATGTATGGGAAAGCGATAAGCAGTACGCCTCCTATTTTGAGGGATAAATGGAAAGAGTTTTTTATGAGATTGAAATACCCGGGTTGAAAAAAATCTATTCGGGAAAGGTCAGGGAACTTTTTGAACTCAGTGATAACAGGATTCTTATGGTTGCCACTGATAGGATTTCCGCTTTTGACTACATACTACCTACGCCCATACCGGGAAAAGGGATTATCCTTACCCGGATGTCGGTATTCTGGTTTAAATACCTGCGGGATGTCCAGAATAACCATATTATAGAAAGTGATTTCAGAAAATTTCCTGAAGAGGTTTTAGCCTATCCCTTTTTACGCGAGCGCTCTGTTATTGTCAGAAAGGTAAAGAGAATACCGATTGAGTGCGTGGTGAGGGGTTATCTTGCCGGAAGCGGTTGGAAGGAATATAAGCAGGAAGGACAGGTTTGTGGCATAAAACTACCTCCGGGATTAAAAGAATCTGATAGACTACCCGAACCTATTTTCACCCCTGCGACAAAGGAAGAGAAAGGAGAACATGATGTAAACATAGATTTTGCAAAGATGGAAGATATGGTTGGTAAAGAATATGCCCGTTCACTTAAAGAGAAATCCATTCTCCTCTACAAAAAGGCGGCATATTATGCTGAAAGTAAAGGTATAATCATTGCCGATACGAAGTTTGAATTCGGTATTTACAAGGATGATTTAATCCTCATAGATGAGGCGTTTACTCCTGATTCCTCACGTTTCTGGGAAGTGAGTAAGTATGTCTCTGGTAACTCTCCCGACAGTCTGGACAAGCAGTACATAAGAAACTACCTTCTCTCCACAAACTGGGACAGGAATTCTCCCCCCCCTGTTCTGCCTGACGAGGTTGTACAGATGACGGTCAGTAAATACAAACAGATTTACAGGATACTGACAGAATAATCTTGAATGTTACACAAAAAGTGGTAAAATGACAGACTGATTGAATTTTGTTTTGGAAGTATCATTGTAAAGGAGAAAGAAAAGTGGAAGAAGAGGTAATAAAAAAGGCAGAGGTTCTGGTTGAGGCTTATCCCTACATAAGAGAATACAGGGATAAGGTATTTATTATTAAATGTGGCGGCAGTATCTTCAGGTCTTCCCATTTAAAGGAAAGCATACTTAAGGATATAGCGTTTCTGGAAGCAGTGGGCATCAAGACTCTTATGATATGCGGGGGAGGTCCTTTTATCACGGAAGAGATTGAAAAGAGAGGCAAGAAACCTGTTTTTGTGGATGGGCTCAGGGTTACGGATGAAGATACCCTGAAGATAGTTAAAGATGTACTGTTCAGTGTAAGAGATGACATAGTGAAGTATCTTACTGAAGAACTTAAGGTGGAAGCCGTACCTCTCTTGCCCGAGGAGAGGTTTATGCTGGCAAGAAAGATTCACTACCAGCGGGGAGAAGAGGTCGTAGACCTGGGATTTGTGGGGCAGGTCGGTAGTGTAAACACGGAATACATAAATGATAAACTTAAAAAAGAGCATGTTTTAATCATAGCCCCACTGGTGTACGGAGAAGACAACAATCTTTATAATCTTAACGGTGATTCTGTCGCCGCTGGTATTGCCGAGGCAATGCGTGCGGAAAAACTTATTTTTATTACAGACGTTCTGGGAGTTATGAGAAACCCCCAGAATCCAGATACGCTTATATCTGTTTTACAGGTATCCGATGCAGAAGAACTGATAAATAAGAATATTATTAAGGAAGGGATGATACCCAAGGTGAGGGCGAGTCTTTCCTCCATAAAAAAGGGAGTGGAGAAGGTTCACATCGTCAGTGGCAATCTTTCTCATTCAATCATACTGGAGATTTTTACCGAGCACGGTGTGGGTACGGAAATTCTCAAATGAACAGAGAAGAGGTTATAAAAAATTATAACGACTACGTGGTAGGTTCATATACAAGAAGCGGCTTTGTTTTCGTGAGGGGGCAAGGAAGTTGGTTGTGGGACGTAGATGGAAAAAAATACCTTGATTTTTTCCCCGGCTGGGCTGTTTCCGGTTTGGGACACTGCCACCCTGTTGTTGTAGATGCGATAAAAAATCAGGCCTCCTGTCTGATACACATAGCGAACAACCACTACCATCCATGGCAGGGACTCCTTGCTAAGAAACTGTCGGAACTCTCTTTCGGAGGCAAGGTCTTTTTTTGCAACAGCGGTGCCGAAGCCAATGAGGCTGCAATCAAACTGACGCGCCTGTACGGGAACAGAACAGGCAGATACAGGATAATCTCAATGGAAAATTCTTTCCATGGGAGGACCCTTGCTACTGTTACTATGACAGGTCAACCGAAATACTATGAGCCTTTCAGACCTCTGCCTACCGGCTTTGACTATGTTCCTTTCAACGATTTTGGCGCCTTGGAAAAGGCCGTAGACGCTCAAACCGTTGCGGTTATTATTGAACCGGTACAGGGTGAGGGCGGTATAAACGTTGTTGATGGGAAATACCTGAATAATGTTAAAGCCCTATGTAAAGAGAAAGACCTGCTTCTTATCTTTGACGAGGTTCAGACAGGCTTTGGACGGACAGGAAAACTTTTTGCTTACGAGCACTTCGGGGTTATACCGGATATTATGACCCTCGCCAAAACGCTCGGTGGCGGTTTCCCTGTTGGTGCGATGATTGCCCGGAAGGATATAGCAAATTTGATGGTGCCCGGTACGCATGCTTCAACCTTTGGTGGTAGTCCGCTTGCCTGTGCTGCTTGTCTCGGTGTTCTTGATGCAATAGAAAAAGAGAATCTTCTGGAAAATGTAAGCGATAAAGGAGAATATCTTAAAGGGAAACTGTTGTCGTTGAAGAAAAAATATCCATCATTGCTCAAGAAGGTAAAAGGTATGGGTGTTATGCTTGCTGTTGAAATGTTTGGCGAGTGTTCTGATTTTGTTAAAACCTGTACACAGAACGGACTGCTTATAAACTGTACGCAGGGCAATACACTGAGGATTATGCCATCAATAGCGGTAACTGGAGAGGAAGTGGACGAAGCCGTTAAGATTCTTGATGTATGCTTCGGGGAAATAAAATGAAAAAGGACTTTTTAAGTATTACTGACCTGACCAATGAAGAGGTTTATAAAATCTTCAATCTGGCGAAGCACTATAAATCTGCCCGGAGAAAAAAAGAGTTCTCTCCTGTGCTTAAGAACAGGTCCATAGGCCTTCTTTTTGACAAACCTTCAACCCGTACAAGGGTTTCCTTTGAGGTCGCCATAACTGAACTTGGTGGGAATTCTCTTTATCTCCCTGGAGAAGATACTCAGATTTCAAGGGGAGAGACCATCAGTGACACCGCATCTGTTCTTGCCAGATATCTTGAAGGTCTTGTGATAAGGACATATAAGCAGGAAGACGTGGAAGAGTTTGCAAAAAGATTTTCTTATCCGGTAATAAATGCCCTTACCGACCTTCTGCATCCCTGCCAGATACTAAGTGACTATTTCACAATATACGAAAAAAGGGGTTATGCAGAGGGTCTTAAGGTTACATACATAGGTGACGGCAACAACGTCTGCAATTCACTGATACTCGGTGCCGACATCCTTGGTGTAAATATAAGGGTTGTTACGCCTGAGAAGCACCGTCCTCCGGACAAGATAATGAAATTTGTCAAAAACAAAGACCTGCTTACTGTTACCTCCGACCCGTTAAGGTTCATCTCCGATGCAGACGTTATATATACAGACACATGGATAAGTATGGGGGATGAAAAGGAGACAGAGGAGAGAAGAAAGATTTTCCATAGATATCAGGTGAACAGAAAGTTACTGAGTACAGCGAAAAAAGATTTTCTCTTTATGCATTGTTTGCCTGCCCACAGGGGCTGGGAGGTTACTGATGATGTTATAGACAGTCCCAATTCAGTTGTTCTGGACCAGGCCGAGAACCGTCTCCACTGTCAGAAGGCACTGCTTCATTTACTTTACTCCTAACCGACGTTTTTTGTCGTTGCGAGTGTATTGTGCGTGGCAATCTGACGTTCTTTGTCATTGCGAGGCTTGTCCCGAACGGATGTGAGGGAACTGACGAAGCAATCTCACATAAATGCCACCGCTACAAACACAAATTATGAACCACAAAGGCAGAATAAAAAAAGTCAGGGAATATCTTGATGATAAGAATATTCCGTCATTGCTTGTCAAAGATTCTGCAAACCTCTTTTATCTTACAGGGCTTCTTGGAACAGAGGGTTTCCTAATCCTGAATAAAGAGGAAATAACTTTTTTCACCCCGCAGATGTATTATCAGGAATCCATTGATAATAAAGAACGTTATGGTGGTGTAACCATACAGGAGTATAAACAGGATAACTTCAGGAAATTTCTGAAGAGGAACAAAAAAATTTCTTTCATAGAAACCGAGTTTACCTGCCCGTCGGTTTTTGCCTTCCAAAAAAAATACGGTCTGAAGGTCAGTCCTTTGCCTGATTTTGTAAAGGACCTGAGGATGCTTAAAGACGAAGAAGAGATAAAACTCATAAAAAAGGCGCTGTCTATAAACAGGAAAGTTTTGAAAGAAATTGAGAAAAAACTTGCGCCGCGCAGAACCGAAACCGGGATAGCAGGAGAAATCCACTATCTGATAAGAAAATACGGCGGCAGGAGAGAGGCGTTTGAACCCATTGTTGCCTCGGGCGTGCACTCTTCCTATCCTCATCACAAAAACAGCAACACTGCCATAAAGGCGGGAGAACCGCTGGTTATAGATGCCGGGGTTGACTTCGGCGGATACAAGAGCGACCTGACAAGGACGTTTTTCCCTGGCGGCAAACACAACAAAAAATTTAAGGAGATTTACAGGATACTTAAGGAGGTTCAGACAGAAACAAAAAACTTTGCAAAACCAGGTTTGACAGGAAAGGAAGTTCATAACTATGCTCTGGATATTATGAAAAAATATAAGGTTGAAAAATATTTTATACACGGGCTGGGGCACGGCGTTGGAATAGACATTCATGAAAAGCCCGTTTTAAACCCTGCAAGCAAAGACATTATACAAAAGGGTTGTGTCTTCACCATAGAACCGGGCATATACATTCCTCACCTCGGTGGCATACGGATTGAAGATATGGTTATTTTAAAAGTATAAAAAGAAAAAAGTGATAATTGTGTTAATCTCTCTTGACAAAATAAATTAAGGTTGTAAAATTAACATAGATGGAAAAGGAGGTAAGTAAAATGGTTAAGAAAAGAGGTGTGAGGAAGATTTTCAAGATATTTTTGTTTATGTCTATTTTCCTGCTTTTGTTTCAGGCTTCCGGTTTCGGGGCAAATATGACACACCAACAGTTTGCAACATGGCTGGTAAAGCAGGTAGAAGCAGAGGGGTTCCTTCCTGCAGCCGCAGTTACTCAGGACTATTTTAACTTCCTCAGAAGAGTTGGCATTGAACCGCCTGGCGGCTGGGAATATGGCAAAATTCTCACTGCGGCTGACCTTGAGGCAATACTTGGTTTAGAACCGAACTCAGGTTATACCTTTGAGAAACTCATAAAGATGGTGGAAGATATGGTCAGAGAGGTGTTACTTGCCGTTCCTTCTGAGCATGTCATAAGCCCCGTTATTCCAATAGACCCATCTGCACCTCCCATAAGTCCCATAGTCAGGCCGCTGACCAGTGGTACAGTAAAATGAATATTAATGGGATATACAGATTACAATTGAAAAGAGGAGGAAAAATGTCTACTCTACGAAAGTATATGGTGGGTTTGTCTGCGGTTTTTCTTATGTGTACACTTGTGGTTAACGCTGAAGAGGCTAAACACTTCAAATTCTTATTTGACGGGTCATTTGACTATATTGACAATATCAATCTAAAGGATGATGACAGAGATGCGAAGTTCGGGATAACTCTTGTGCCGGGTATTTCCTTTGCATTGCCTGGAGAAAGGTCATATTTTGAGTTCCTGACAAAACTGGCATACCAGAACGTTGAGTTCGGAGAATACGAAATGTATTATCCTTCTGCAAAAATTCTGGGAAGAATAAATTTTTCCGAACGGGCTTCTCTTGGTATCTGGGATACATATCAAAGAGCGGATGTTCCGGGAGATTTCGGCAAGGATTTTGACATAAATACTGTAGGCCTGGAGTTGAAATCACAGTTCTCTCCTAAGATTACGGGAAGTATTGCATATGCCTACCAGTTTTTTGATTTTGATGGGTCAGACCTTGCAGATTACAATCAAAACAAGATTTCAGGGGGACTCGGATTTGCAGTAGCGCCGAGAACGAATCTGGGAATAGATGTTGCATATACCGACAAGGATTTTAATGAACCTGCCAGCGAGAAAGACCTTAAGACCTTTACTTCTTATAGTGGGAAAGTTAAGGTTGAACAGGGCATTGCTTCCCGGTCAACACTTGGGGCGTATGTAGGTTACGTAAACAAGTATTATGAAGAAGCCCTGGATGCAGACCCCGTTGAAAGAGCTTCCCAGTCTTCGGATGCCGCCTGGACAGGTGGAGTTTACTATTACATGCCTGCAACTGCAAAAACTAACATCAGAATCTTTTATGACAGGGGACTCTGTGATACCTATTACATATATCCCGGGGAAGTAATAATTATAGACGGTTCTCCGGTAATAGATGTAATAGAAGCAAGTTACAGGGACGTAATAAGTGACAGGATTGGTTTTTCAGTCGGGCACAGGATGACAGAGAAGATTTACGGAAGTTTTCTTGCGTCATATACAAAAAATTCTGCGGATGTTAAAAAGTTAATACCTGGTTCTCCTCCCCCCTGGGATGATATGGAGGAAGACATTTACCAGATAGGATTGGGGTTGAACTATGTTGTGACGCAGAATCTAAGTTGCGGATTTAACTATACCTATGGCAACAGAGGTTCAAACGTCAGGGAAGACTACTACTACAGCAAGATTGGATTCGGTATTAACTACAAGTTCTAATGTCCGTTGTATAAACAAAAAGGAAAAAGAGAATGAAAAAGGGGGTAGTGGTTTTTCTTTTTTTTATTTTTTGTAGTTTGTTCCCATCTCTTCTATTATCCAGTGAAGAATATACCGTGGGGGTTGATGATGTGATAGAGGTACTGGTCTGGAAACAGCCTGACTTCTCGCATACCTTCAGGGTTTCTCCATCAGGAAACATCTTTTATCCTTTTCTCGGCACAATAAGGATTGCAGGACTGACGCTTAAGGAGATAGAAACGACCATCAAGGAGAAACTTGAAGAGGAATACATAAAAGATGCAAAGGTTGGGGTAGTTATTAAAGAATCAAACTCAAGGACTATCTCTATTTTTGGAGAGGTGCGTGACCCTGGGGTGTATAATATCCCCAAGGGTACCCCTGTGCTTGAGGTTCTCTTTAAGGCAGGCGGGTTGACTGAGAAAGCCGGCAGTTTTCTCAGGATAACAAGGAAAAAGCAGATTTCGGCGGAGGAGAAGGCAGATGTTCCGCTGGTGGAAAACCTAAAGGTTGATATTGAAAAACTGATGGTTAAGGGCGACCTGAGCCAGAATGTGTTGATACTGCCCGGTGACATACTGTACATCTCACAAAAAGAGGAGAAATATTTTTACGTTCTGGGAGAAGTGAAAAATCCAGGAGATTATGCTGCCGAGGAAGCGACAATCCTGAAAGCGATAAAGATGGCAGGTGGTTTTAACGCCAGCGCTGACAGAAATAGTCTGGAGGTTATAAGAGAACGGAATGGTGAGACAGGGAAGTTCAAGGTGGACTTTGATGCCATAGAGAAAGAAGGTAAACTTGAACAGAATATCTCAATAATGGACGGGGATATAATAAACGTAACGAAAAAAGAAGAACAGGTTATTTACGTTATGGGGCAGGTTAAGAACCCGGGTCCCTACAGGTTTGACGCCGATATTACGGTTCTTGAGGCAATAAATTCTGCAGGCGGTTTTGGCCCCTATGCGGCAAAAAACCGGGTAGAGGTGATAAGAAAAGAAGGCGGTAAAACTACAAAGATTAGGGTCAGCATTGCTGAAATAGAGAGAAAAGGCAAGATAGGTCAGGATATTCTGCTGAAACCCGGCGATATAGTAACCGTTCCAGAAAGTTGGTTCTAAAATGAACCCATCAAAATTTTCGGACTATATAAGTATTATAAGAGATAAGAAGGTATTATTTCTAAACTTTTTTGTTGGTACTATTACATTGGCGCTGGCCATAAACGCACTCCAGAAACCGGTATACCGGACCTCCACCGAAGTGCTCATAACAAGGAACAATCCGGAGATAGGACTTCAAAACAAAGGAGAGGAGGTACAGGTTGACCCGACATTCTTTCAGACCCAGTTCAGACTGTTGAAGAGCGATGAAATTCTTGAGAGGGTCATAGCGAAGTTATATCCTGCTGGCATGTCCGAAGGAAGAGTTTCTTTAAAGGGGAAAATAAGAAATTCAATAGTCCCGAAGGTTATACCCAATACGACCATTGTTTCCATTATGATAGTGGGAGAAAACCCTCAGTGGGTTGCCAGAATTGCCGATACGCTTGCGCAGGTATATGTTGAGTATAACCTTGAGACCGGGATGAAGGCATCCGGCGATTCTTTTATCTTTTTAAGCCAGAGAATAAACGAACTTAAGGATAAACTCAGCAGTTTACAGAAAGAACTTGCAGAACTTGAACAAAAGGCAGGTGTCTATTCCTTCGCTTCGGGACAGACAGGCAGTCTTGAATTTTCCAGAGCAGATGACCTGAACGAGAGATACCTTACTGCAAAAGCAGAAAGGATGGAACTGGAAAGCAGTCTTAACACCTTTACGAATCTGTATAGAGAGGGCAGATATGCTCAGATGATAGACATAGTGGATGACCCTGTTATAAATAACCTGAGTAATCAACTAAGAGAAAAGGAGATACATCTGGCATCCCTGAAGAAAGAATATCTTGATACCCATCCAGAGATAGGAAAAACTCTGGACAGCATCAATGTATTGAAAGAAAGGATAGAGGAAGAAGGTGAGGGTGCAATCAACCGTATAAGTGCAAAACTTGTGACTCTGCGGTCAAGAGAGAATACTCTGTTGAAATCTCTCAAAGAGACAAAGGATTCCCTGGGCAGGCAGAGCAGGGATGTATCCCGGTATACACTTCTTAAGCAGGAGATTGAAACCACACAGGGTCTGTATGAGTCAATGTTGACAAAACTTCAGGAGATAGATATCTCCTCCGAACTGGGTCCGCCGCTGAGTATCGCTGTTCTTACACCTGCATACGTACCCGAAAATCCCATCAAACCCAAAAAGGCCTATAACATAATCTTTGGCCTGATCTTTGGTCTCTTCCTCGGGACGGGGGTTGTTTTTCTTGACGAGTATCTTGATACCGCCATAAAAAATCCTTCCGATATTGAAAAATACCTGAATCTGCCTGTCTTGAGCAAGACACCATATCTGAAAGAACTGTTTGATAGTGATGCTCTGCATTATCCGGAGGAGGGGAAAAACTCCCATTTCCTTGAAAGTTTCAGGGTATTGAGGACAAATGTGCAGTTTGTTTCGGTTGACAGTCCCTTAAAAACACTTCTCATAACAAGTTCCATTACAGGTGAGGGCAAAACAACCACTGCTATATTGCTGGCTAAAAGTTTCGCCCGTATGGGCAAAAAGACCCTTCTTGTTGACTGTGATATGAGAAAACCAGCCATACACAGGGTTTTTAAGATTTCAAAAGAAAAAGGATTGTCTAAACTCCTGATAGATGAAGGCTCTCTTGAAGAACTGATTACAGGCACGAGCGTGGAAAATCTTTATGTCCTTGCTGCCGGGCCTGTACCACCCAATCCTTCCGAACTTCTCAATTCAAAGAAGATGGAGAATTTCCTGGAAGACGTACGCGAGAAATACGACATTGTTATTATTGACAGCCCTCCTGTTGTTTCAGTTTCAGACCCGTCCATTATCGGGGCAAAGGTGGATGGAACACTTCTTGTTGTTTCTTTCGGAAAGGTTCCGAGAGAGGTTTGTATTGAAGCAAAGAACCTTCTGGCGAAGACCCACACAAAGATAATAGGAGCAACCCTGAACAGTTTAATATCAGAAGCATCGTCTTATTACTATTATTACAGAAAGTATTACCATTACTATCCTAAAGAATGATAGATATCCACTGTCACATACTTCCTGCTTTGGATGACGGCCCTGCGACAATTGACGAATCTCTTAATATGTGCAGGATAGCATACGGAGACGGCATAAGAAAAATAGTTGCCACCCCGCATTTTAACGAAAGTTTTCAACCCGGTCTGGCAGATATCAATGCAAAAATTAGTGAAGTAAAAAAAGGTCTTGATAGTTGCCTTGAGATAATGCCGGGCAACGACATCGCTCTGGTGCCTTTGATGAATACCCTGATAGCAGGGAAGAAGGTCATTCCACTGAACCTGAAAAACTATTTGCTCATTGAGTTGCCCGATACATTTCCATGCGAAGCAGTAGCAAGAGAGATTTCAGGTATCCAGTCAGAAGGCTATTATGTGATAATAACCCATCCTGAAAGGCAGGAATTTTTTTCCTACAATACAGATTTTCTTTCACATATGGTAAAGAAAGGGTGTCTTGTACAGGTTACCTCATCCAGCATTACGGGCGGATTCGGTAAGGTAGTGCAGAGATTTACAAGAGACCTGTTTAACAAAAAATTGGTGCATATAGTCAGTACAGATGCCCATTCCGACAGATTTCGTAGGCCAGTTCTTTCAGAAGCAGTGGATATTGCAAAAAGATGGATAGGGAAAGATGCCGAGTTGATGGTAACGTCCATACCTGAGAAGGTTATTAATGGAGAGAAAATTGAGTTATAGCAACAGGATTATCAGCGTCCTTTTTTTCTCATGCGTTCTATCTGTTTTTGTCTGGCTGTTCTGGAGATACGGTGGGGTACTTGAGACAGACAAGATAGGATTTGTACTTATCTCTGTATTCCTGACCGTTTTTTTTCTTAACTATTCCTTCTTGACGGGTAAAGAGATTGCCGTCCCTGACAACCGACTGGTGATTCCTCTTGTTCTATTTTCCCTCTGGGTTCTTGTCAAAAGTATTTTTTCCGTCTATCACTGGCATAGTATTCTGAATATGGGGCTGTTTTTTGGTTTATCAGGAGTTTTTTTAATACTGTTCAGTTTAAGAAAAAACAGAATATTCCTGAATGCAGTACCGGTTGTGTGCCTGCCGTTTCTTTTTTATACAGTTCTGCAGATGAAGGGGGTTATGCCGCATCACTGGTGGGCAGTAGATAGTATGGTTTCTTCAACACTTGTTAACAGCAACCATTTTGCCGCTTTTCTCAACCTTCTCTTCTTCCTTGTTTTTGCATTCTTCTTTTCGGCAAAGAGCCGGGTGATTAAGGGCATTTTATTTTTCTACAGTCTTCTCATAATTTACCTGATAGCAATGGCCAGGTCCCGCGCGGGTATAATCTGTTTTGCCACAGGCTTGTTATTTTTTGCAGGTATGTCACTGGGGAGTTTGAAAAGAGGGAGAAAGGTTGTCCTCTCACTAGTTTTCCTTTTGTTCTTCGCCATATCTTTCTGGATTATAAGGTCACAAACAACAGAGAGGTTTCTCAAATGGAAGGTGGAACCGGCATCCATCACGCAAAGACTTCAGATATGGAAGACATGCAGTATTATAGCATACAACCATCCGCTCGGCGTCGGCAACGGTGCTTTTTCAAGCATATACCCTGTTTACAGGACGCACTCGGACAGATTCCTTGTGAACTATGCCCACAATGAGTTTTTTCAGGTGCTTGTTGAGACTGGCATCCCTGGGTTGGCGCTCTTCCTCTTGCTTCTGTTCGTTTTTGTCAGAGAGATGAAGAAAACGGAGTGGAACTACGTTAAAACAGGCATTGCGGCGGGTCTGGTTTCAATCTCAGTCCACAGTCTCGTTGATTTTCCCATTCACGTTCCGGCAGTCTTTCTCCTGACTATCTTTTTTGTATCGCACCTTGACATTAAAAAGAGAAACATTCTTCTATCAAGAAAAGCCCTTATCCCTTTCAATATAGTTCTCATTTTGATTATTCTCTTTTTCGTTTCTTTCCTCAAGGCCGAGATATGCTGGGAGAGAGGTAAAAAGGCAGAAGGGGACGGCTGGCAGAAGGCGTTGCCTTTTTATGAAAAATCTTTGGCATTTAATGTGTTTAAATCGGACTTTCCCGCAAGAATTGCCTATAATAACCTGCTTTACGGAGGTTTTGCCGGGAAGGAATCTATCCAGTACAGGTATGAAGCCGTTGAATATTATAAAATTGCTGTTAAAAGAGGACCTTATAATAGTTTTTATCAATATGGTCTGGCTATAGCACAAAAACATCTCGGAGAGACTAATGAAAGTTTTAAATCTTTTGAACGGGCAATATCATTAAATCCGACCTATGGACCGTTTTACATTGTTTACGGAAGGTATCTTGAAGAAGAAGGTTATCATGAAAAGGGAGAAGAAAAGATAAAAAAGGGCCTTTCTCTTTTTCACGAGGGACCTTAATTCAGGCAAAAAATGGAAGAACAAAACAGACTGGTTACAATAGTTGCTGGAACATTACTTTTGTTGATTGCAGGGATGCTGATATTATTCCCGGGTGGCCGTGTATTTGTGGTCCCACTGTTTTTTATACTCACTTTTATCCTCTGCCTTGTTAAAATAGAAATAGTTTTATCGCTTGTTTTTGTCGCGATACTGTTTTCACCTGAGATTGAGTTGTTCCAACTGGGCAGTTTTTCAAAGCCCGTGTATGTGAGACTTGAAGACCTGGCTATTCTGGTTTCTTTTCTCGGACTTATAGGCAACAGGGCTATCAGGAAGATGCCTATTTTCAAAAAAAATCCTTTAAATATACCTGTCTTGTCCTTTATATTTATATATATTCTGGCAACCCTGAGGGGTATTTTGGTAGGCGCTGTTGATACACTGCCATCAGTATTCATTGTTATAAAAATTATTGAGTTCTTTATGTTTTATTTCATTGGTCTCGGGTTTCTTGAGGAGAAAAAACAATGCAGGATGGTAATATCCGCATTTTTTGTTATAGGTTTTATGATTCTGTTGTTTTATCTACCCCAGGTTCTTTTTAAAGAACAAATGGGGTACGAGGTAGGCTTAACAATAACCTCTCCATTTGAGGGAAGAAAGGAACCTACCACGACAGGGGGGATTTTAATACTTATTATGAGTATGGCTCTCAGTATGCTCGTTTATGAAAAGAATAAAGGGGTCAGGTTACTGTATGTTTTGATGATTGTTCTTGCTGTGATACCGTTTTTTGCGACTCTCTCACGCACGTCATACCTTGCGGCTTTTGTTGCCTTTGTTTTTTTCGCCATAGTCACAAGAAAGATATGGCTAATTGTTATCTTGCCTTTACTGGGAGGGCTTGCTCCCATTGTGCTACCGGCGACCGTATGGACAAGGATTGCATATACCTGGAGTTATAAATGGCCGGGTGCAATGTTTGACCAGTCTACAATGGAGAGGATTACAATATGGAAGAAGGTATGGCCGCATTTTATAAGGAGTCCCTTTGTGGGGTACGGTGCAAATTACCTTAACATCATAGATTCTAACTATGCACGCATACTGGCTGAAACAGGTATAATTGGTTTAGGTATTTTTATATGGATTTTTGTCAGACTGTACAGGATGGGTTTTACACTTTACAGAGAGGAAGAGGGATGGATAAAAGGATTTGCGCTCGGCTATCTTTTGACAGCCACGGCACTTCTGACCCATGGGCTGGCATCTATAACCTTTTTTATAGTTAGGATAGTTGAATTCTTCTGGATACTCACAGCAGTTTTAGTCTTCCTCTACATCAACAGAAAAAGTTCATCCAGTTAGTTTTATCTCAATGTATGTTAAAATAAAGTGATGAAAATGCAACAGGATAATACAGATTACACTGTTACCTATGAACCTGATAATGCACTGAAAAAAGGTTATCTATTCATCTTAAAAGAAATAGTCCATGAATTTATAGGTAACAGGTGGCTTATTTCTCAATTGTTCAAGAGAGATTTCTTGTCTATTTATAAACAGTCTTTGATGGGTATCCTGTGGGCGTTCATAGTTCCCTTTGTTAGTGTAGCTACTTTTATCATTTTGAATCGTTCTGGAATCTTTGAGATAGGGAATATAGACGTTCCATATCCTATCTATGCTATTCTTGGCATTTCTTTCTGGCAGTTGTTCTCAACAGGTATAATAGCAGGTTCAAATTCCATTGTAAAGGCAGGCTCTATGATAGTGAAGATAAACTTTTCAAAGAAGAGCCTTGTTATAGCATCAACCGGCCAATCAATAATTTCCTTTCTGATACAGTTTTTAATAGTGTGTATCTTGTTTATAACCTATGGGGTTACTCCGGATTTAAAAACGCTTCTTTTACCGCTTCTTATAATACCTGTTTTCTTGTTAACTCTCGGGCTTGGCTTCATCTTTGCACTTTTAAACGGGATAATCAGAGATATTGGGAATGCTATGTCAATGCTGCTCACATTTTTGATGTTCCTGACCCCGGTACTGTATGCAAAGCCAGAATCAGGTATTCTTGCAGGAATTACAAAATACAATCTGTTATATTATCTTGTATCTGTTCCAAGAGACCTGATACTGACAGGTTATTCTTCTGATATCGCCAGTTTTTTCATTTCAACCCTTATTTCTATAGTTGTTTTTATAATATGTATACTGGCCTTTCATCTGACTGAAACAAGGGTCGCAGAGAGAATATAAAATGAGGGAATCCCCTTGGATTCCCCCTTTGTAAAGGGGGATAGGGGGGGATTTAGTGAGAAAAAATGTCTATTCAAAGTGATATTGCTATAAAATTAGAAGGTGTATCCAAAAAATATTGCAAGTCACT
>CAYORP010000134.1:0-28672 GCA_964406415.1 uncultured bacterium | reverse complement strand
TTCTTTTCCCCTGCCGGCAACCTCTATTGCATCCAGCACCTGTTCTCCAAAGTCATTATATATCAATGCGGATTTTTCCGGGTCAACAAATGCATAGATTCCTTTTCCGTGCATCTCAACATTGTAAACACGCTTGCCTGAAACCCAGTTGGCTGAAAGGAAGCCTATGGCCCCGCTTTCAAACTCAATCATCGCATAAAAGCAATTGTCATAATCGGAGAACAAACTTTTTACGGAACTTACTATCTTTCTGGGTTCACCAGCCATCCATCTGAGGATATCAACAGAGTGTATAGCATCACTTGTTAGTATGTCTATCGCCCCGTTGTAATAAGGTGGCTGGTTGATGTAGTTTTTAAAGAAATTGGCCTGGCATTGTAAAACAGGACTTTTTTTCTCAACCAACTTTTTAGCCGCAACCATTACAGGGGCGAATCTTCTTTGAAAACCCACCATAGTCATAACGCCTTTTTTTTCAGCAAGTTTTGCCATCTGTCTGGTTTGTTCTTTTGTAATACCCGGGGGTTTTTCTATGAATACGTTTAACCCGAGATTCATACAGTAAATGGTTATGTCATAGAGGTGATGAGGAGGCATTATGATATAAACACCATCTGGAGATGTCTTTTCTATCATCTCTTTATAATCGACAAATTCCCCTCTTATCTTATATTTCTCAGCAGTCTCTTTCATACGGTCCTGCATCAGGTCTGAGATACCCACGATTTCCACATCTTTAATTGAGTACAGTGACGGATAATGCACGTTATTTGCCATTGCCCCTGCTCCTATCACCGCAATCTTAACTTTTCCCATTTTTATGGACTCCTCAGTATTTACTTCCCTTGTTTATAATACTGCAAATTTTTTTTATAGTGTTTTCAAGATTTTTGTTTATAAGCCTGAAGTGGTAATACCTTATAAGAATCTTTTTTTCCTCTCTTGCTGCTGCCATGCGTTTCTGTATCTCTTTTTCAGAAAGCCCCCTTCTTTTCCTTATTCTTATTTCCTGTTCCTTGATGGAGGGAGGCATAACAGCTATCAGGGTTGCTTCAGGGAATTTTTTTTTGATGTTCATTCCCCCCTGCGTATCTATTGTAAGAAGTATTTTCCTGTCTCTTGTCAGCCCTGCCAGGATTTCTTTTTTGGGTGTACCGTAATAATTCCCGTAAACTTCAGCCCACTCTGCAAACCTGCCTTTCTCAATCATTGTTCTGAATCGTTTTCTTGTTATAAAGTGGTAGTTGATACCGTTTTTTTCTCCGGGACGTGGCTTTCTTGTTGTACAGGACACAACAAGTTCAAGTCCTGGAATTTTTTCTTTCAGTTTTTTTGCTATGGTTGTTTTCCCTGTACCTGACGGCGCTGAAATGACAAAAATTCTATTTTTTTTAAACATTGAGTTTCAATCCTGAAAAAATGGATGTAATCAGTCAGGCTCCAATCCCATGGCTCTTCTTCTTTTCGGGTCAAACGCTCCATCTTTCTTGATTGTACGTATGGCTCTTTCTGCTATTTCCTTGAAACCACTGTCCTTTTGTTTTTCCCACTGTTTAAGTGCTTTATCAACCTCTCCGTTCAGTTCGTAGGCGTGTGCAAGTACACTGTCCACATAATCAGGATGAGGAAATTTAGCGGCTTTTTCCAGATAACGAGATGCATTTGCGTAGTCCTTCCCTTTATGATAATATGTCCAACCCAGTTCAAAATAGATGTCGTATTTTTCAGGATTATAGGTAATCCCTTTCTTCAAAAAGTTTATTCCTCTGTCATACCAGAACAACTGTTCGCGCGGAACAGCCGCCATGGATTGAACTATTTTTATTACAGGTATCATATCCTGATTCTTTTGAAATGCAGCCAGTGCAGTGTCGTACTTATCAAGTTGTGCAATAAACAGTGGTATCTTATCTTCAGACATTCCCATAGCATCATAGCCCTGAAGGTTTTCTTTCAATGCCTTAACCTCTTCAAAAATTTTCAGTAGCGGCTTTAAAGATTTTTTCTTTTCGTCTGAAAGATTTTGTAAATATTCTTCAACCTGTTTTTCCAACTCTTTCGTTCTGTCCACATTGGCAAAGATGTTG
This sequence comes from uncultured bacterium, assembly GCA_964406415.1. Classification (GTDB taxonomy): domain Bacteria; phylum Ratteibacteria; class UBA8468; order B48-G9; family JAFGKM01; genus JAFGKM01. The sequence goes on along the minus strand of CAYORP010000134.1, from coordinate 26,585 downwards.
TATGTCATATGCCAGCCACCCACTGCCCAGACAGTTATATATTGAGGTTGAAGCCAGGATACTGAATCAAACAACGGGAGCATCTTGTAGTGTTGTCCTTTATGCCAGAAGTCTTCAATGTTTAACCACAGCAGGTCCGCTGCAATTCCCCTGAATCCACCCAGTACAAGATTGCCCGCAACCTGTCCCGGCATAAGAAGTAAACGTCCTTCAAGGTCTTCAATCTTTCTGTTATAATCAATCTCAGTCTGCAGGAATCCAATCGGTATATAAAGCAGGATAGCAATAAAAAGGACTATGCGATTTTTTCTTCTGTTCATACTTCCTTCTTGTTAAAGAAATACATCCCTATTAAAACAGCTATTACAATATAAATAAGGCCGTAAAGGGTTGTCTGTCCGATATATTTCCAGCTTACGTCAACCCCTAACACCACCTTGTCTTTTATGTTGAAATTTTCATAATTGGGAATGATGGTGTATAACATCTCTCCCAGACCTTTTAATATAACGTTTTCCGTTCTTTCAAGAAGTTGTTTCCCATATGTTATAAGATGTCCTACTATATAAAGGAAGAAAGAAAATATCAGGTTGAACGCATCTGTAGCGAAGGTTGCTACTGCAAGGGTGATTGAACCTATAAGAACGAGTGAGATATAAATGAGGAAAATAGTCTTGAATGTCTGTATATCCGGGGGGCTTTTTTTAAAGTAAAGGAGTCCTACGAAAAATATGCTCATAAGAATGACGTTCAATAATATAATAAAGGATTGACCTACAAATTTACCTGTTATGAAGTTATTTCTGGTGATGGGTTTTGAAAGGAGTGTATATATTGTACGCTTCTCTATCTCTCCAGAAACTGCTGCCAGTGCAGTGAAGATTGCAATCAGTGCCCCAAAAAATTGGATGGTGGAGAAACTTACATCTTTTATCATTTTCAGTTCATCTTCTGCTGCCAGGAATGAGAAAAATCTGGATGCGCCTATAACGACAAGGGCCACTACCAGCAATATGTAGAACGTTTTTTTTCTTAAAGACTCATGAAAAGTATTAAGTGCAATAATCCATACCTTTTTCATTTTAAAACTCCTTTACCCGAACCGACACTCGTTGTCATTACGAGTGTTTTGTATGTGGCAATCTCAACCATAGATAGAGATTGCTTCACTCCGTTCGCAATGATAAACACTGAGGGGTTCAGAATTTATCGCTTTTAAAGTATTTATTCCACACCTTCGTCTGAAATTCCCGTTTCCTGGTCAAATTTTTGAATTGCTTTTACAAATAGGTCCTCTAAATTTTCCGCCTTATACTCTTCAAGGAGACTGCTTAGCGTTCCGGATGTTAAGATGTTGCCCTTATGGAAAATAACTATTCTGGTACAAACTCTTTCAACCTCAGACAGAAAATGGCTTGATAGAAGAATGGTTTTTCCCTCTCTGTTCAGATTAACAAGCAGGTCTCTTGTTTCTTTACATCCAATAGGGTCCAGTCCTGTTGTGGGTTCATCCAGTATGAGTATCCTGGGGTCATTGATGAGACTTGCGGCTAAACCTATTCTTTCAAGCATGCCTTTTGAATAATGCTTCAAAGAAAGGTTTCTGGCATCGTTAAGGTTGACAAGTTTCAGAAGTTCATCCGTTCGTTTGCTTATAAGCGGGGCAGACATATCAAAAAGTTTACCGTAGAACTTCAGGATTTCAGGTCCTGTAAGGTAGTCATAATAATAAGGGTTTTCTGGCAGGAATCCTATGTTTTTCTTCACCTCTACTGAATACTGATTCTTTCCCATTATTGATATGGTACCCCCTGTTGGAAAGATAATCCCGAGAAGAAGTTTCAGACAGGTTGTTTTTCCTGAACCGTTTGGACCGAGAATCCCGAAAATCTCACCTTCTTCCACACTCATTGTAACCTTATTAAGGGCTGTTACATTTTTATTTTTGCCTACAGGATACACCTTCAACAGGTCTTTCGTCTCAATAAGTGCCATTTATACCCCCTTAAACGCCTTAAGAAGTGATACTCTTTTGGAATAATGCGAAAGCATTAAACTTTTCCTCCAAGAAAGGTGGTAACGTAAACAAATAATGTTATCACAGTTACTCTGTTCCTGTCAATGATTGTACAGTTTTTCAATGATTTCAGACAGTATTTCACCTTTCTCTCCAAAATACTCAATCTCCTGTTTCATGCGTTTATAGATAGTCCTCAATCTGTTACGCAGATTTTCAGAATTCCCTTCTTTGTCTTCTATGTCGTCTCTTATCTGAAATGCGGTGCCAAAATCTCTGGCAATTCTGATTGTTTTTTGTCGGGTATTTCTGTCAGTTCTGCAGAAAAAAAACGGAGTTGTGAAACATATCTGAAAAAGTTTACCTGTTTTTTTCTCGTCAATAAGATTCTTCATCCTCTCCGGTATTTTTTTGTTTTTGTAGCGAATGTCAATGGTTTGTCCCCCTGCCATGCCTTCAGACCCGATTGCTTCCGCTACGGATTTTATCAATCCGGGGTTTTTAGAATCTGCAATTATTTCAAACCCGAGTGTTAGAAGGGCATCTCCTGCAAGTATGGCAACCGGCTCACCGAATTTTTTGTGGCATGTTAAACGTCCTCTCCTGAAGTTATCATTATCCAGAGAAGGCAGGTCGTCGTGTATCAACGAAAAGTTATGAATGAGTTCAATACCGCAGGCAGCAGGCATAACTTTTTCTTCTTTTATCCCGAAAATCTTGCTCATAGCAAGAACTATGATGGGCCTCAGTCTTTTACCTCCGGAGAATACGCTGTATCTCATCGCCTTATGCAGAATTTTAGGTTCCTTGTCAGACGGAGGTAATATCCTGTCAAGACGTTTCTCTATTAGTTTCTTATATTCTATCAGAGTCTTACTTTTCATTTTATGTAGATTTTTTCCATTCGGGGACTGCCGAATCCGCACAGTATCTCCTGCGGAACTGTTTTGCATGTTTTTGCCATCTGCTCAATTTCAAAATTGTCTCCGAAAACCTGTAATTTGTCGCCGTTCCTGAAATTTTTCCCTGTAATGTCAACGAGTGTCTGGTCCATACAGATGTTTCCTACTATTCTAACCTTTTGTCCTTTGTAACTGAAGTGAAAATTGTTTGACAGCATTCTTTTGAGCCCGTCTGCATAACCTATCCCGGTCGTGGCTATTTTTGCGGTTTTTGCTGTTGTATAGGTAATTCCGTAACTCAGGTGAGTATCTTGGGGAACTGTTTTAATGTATATAATTCTGCAGAAACCTTTAACGGCAGATTTAAGAATGAGTTTTTTCCGGAGGTACTCTTCGGGATACACCCCGAATAGGAGGAGCCCGATACGAATCATATCAAATCTTTTATAACTTTCAGGCAGGTTTAGAATTGCGGGTGAATTTGCTATGTGTTTAAAAGGGATGTGAGATACAGCAGGGTTTTTGATGACCTCGTTGAAACTACTCATCTGTTTTTCTGCATAGGTTGTATCTTCCCAGTCGGCGGTAGCGAAGTGTGTAAATATACCTTCAATTTCAATCCCCCGGTTTTTTAAGGTCCTTTCAATAAATTCCTGCGTTGCTGAGGGTTTGACTCCTATCCTTCCCAGTCCGGTATCTACCTTTATGTGCACGACCGCCTTTTTATTTCTTTTTCTGGTAACCTCCGAAAGGGTTCTCAGCAATTCATTGTTAAAAAGCGTGATTGTTATATTTTTCATAACAAGGCTGTCAACATCTCCGGGCAAGACAGGTCCCAATATCATTATAGGTTTTTTTATGCCTGCATCTCTCAGTGCTATTGCTTCTGAGGCGGTAGCCACGCCAAAATAATCAACTGTTTTTTCTATGCCTGCTGATATTTTGCACATACCCATCCCGTAACAGTCACCCTTGACACATGCCATAAATCTTCTGCCGGTGTGTTTCTTTATTTTAGCAATGTTTTCCCTTATTTTATTCAGGTCCACCTCTATCCATGCTCTCTTTTCCATTTATCTCCTTGTTTCTTCCTGTTAGTTCCAGAAGCCCTACGATTACAAGAATTATGAATACCTGGAGGAGTATTATTATGCCGCCGAAGATATTGAGACTGCCGAGCAAAAGAGCTCCGATGCCCGTACAGAGTGTCAGAAGGTATATAAACAGAACCGCCTGTTTAGGGGTCATCCCCAGACTGACCAGACGGTGTGACAGATGGTTTTTGTCTGCTACGGAGATGGGCATACCCCGTTTTTTCCTTATCCAGATTACAGTTATGGTGTCAAAGAACAGTACTGAGAAAATCACCAGAGGTGCGAAAACAGGCAGAAATGTCTGGGATTCTTCATACCTGTAGAAGGTAAGTAATACGGCAGTTGTCCCGAGGAAGTACCCGATGAAACTGCTTCCGCATTCGCCCATAAAGATTTTTGCAGGCGGGAAGTTGTGTTTAAGAAAGCCCATGATACTTCCAAGGAAGACGGCAAGTAAGGTTGCGATAAATAACTGTCCCATCTGCACGGCGAAGACAAAAAGGATGGTTCCGCTGATGAATGCGACCCCTCCGCTCAAACCGTCCATGTTATCCATCAGATTAAAACTGTTCATCATCAGAAGAAACCACAAAGCAGTCAGAATTAAGGATTGAAGTATGTCCGGCAGGAAAAACGAAATTCTTATTCCGCCCATAAAGATAAGAATTATGGCCGCTATTTGTAATGAAAGTTTCTGGTATGCTTTTAGTCCCTTTTTGTCGTCTATGATGCCGAAAATGACCACCATTGCTCCACCGATAAGTACCATAGTTACCTGTTTCATGGTACTCTCAATACCCGACACGTACATTCTCAGAAAATCCGGTATGAGACCGCTCTTGACGACAAAAATACCTGCAAGTATTGTAAGTAGAATTGAGAAATAAATTCCCAGTCCGCCCAGGAGGGGTGTGGGTTGCCTGTGTACGCTCCTTGAAGTGGGGACTGAAATGAAGTTAAACCTGCGTGCAATTTTACCTGATAAAAGAGTCAACCCGACAGATAACAAACCGCTCACCATAAACGCCGCAATGTATACACTACCCCACATAGTATCATAGATTATATAACATCATTAGCCTCTTTACAACAAAATATTGCTGACTTATATTAGGGAAAAAGGAGGAAACGTTGTATAATAATAGGATGAAAAAGAAAGAGATAATTTATCATCTTAAAGGACGCTGGGAACAGGTAAAAAAAAGAGAGGAAGAGGAATTGAAAAATACAACTTTTGAGGTTCGTTTTCTTCAAACCGCTTCACTCATGGGATTTTTTAATCTCTTAAGCCGACCGGAGAAAAATGTTAAAAAAGAGCAAAATATTGGGGAGTACTGGGAAAAAATCAGAGATAGTATTAAATAAAAAGTTACAGTCAGAACGGCTATATCTGGCTTTGCAAGATCTTCTTTCCTGGTTCAATAAGAGTGATATTAACGGGATTATAATTGGGGGTGTAGCAGTTTCTCTATTAAGTCAACCGCGAGTTACCAGAGATATAGATGCTCTGGTTTTACTTGATGTGAAACAATGGCAGAAATTTCTGGAATCAGGCAAGGAATTTGAGTATTATCCACGAGCAAAAGATGCCGTTCAGTTTGCCTTGAAACACAGGGTTTTATTAGTGAAACACACTCCGACTTTTACAGACGTTGATATTTCTTTCGGAGCATTGCCTTTTGAAAAGGAATCTATAAGTCGGGCGATAAAGATAAAAATCGCGGATATTTCCATTCCTGTCCCTACCCCTGAAGACCTTGTAATAATGAAGGCGGTTGCTCACAGACCGATAGATTTGGAAGATATAAGAAATATTCTTGCTCTCAATCCTAAGATTGATTACAAACGGATAAACTATTGGGTTGAAGAATTTGCAGGAGTTCTGGGAATGCCTGAAATAATGAATGATTTGGAAAAACTTCTCAAGAAGAACAGGGAGAATTAAAATAGGTTATTTTACAGTGTAGGATTACGGGGACAGACGGGAGAACAAACGTAAGAATATTATGAAGACTAAAATTAAGATTAAAGCGAAGAAGAACAGCCCGATTATTTTTGCCGGTGAAAAAGGGCGGTCATTCCCGTATTTTTTCTCATAGTAATTGCCTACTATCTCGGCTATCTCTTCGGGAGATTTCCCCTTCAGTTCCTTTTTCCACTCTTCTGAATTGAAATCAGACTCTTTCATTTCATCCACCCTCCCAACGATTTCGCAAAACAATTCCTTAAATAGTAACAAGGCCTACATTGTTTTTCTTTAAGGCGTATCCAATTTCTTTTAAGTAATCTCCATATGACAGCATCCAGTGAAATCCTGCCATATCTCTTAATAGTTTTTGCCAGTCACCCTCTATGGAAATATCCATCTGTGAACGGCATATAGGTAAGGATGGGACATCTACAACCTTGCCTTTAAATCCGAGCCATTTCCCCCCCAAAAAATCAGGGTCTATAACAGTAACCCCCGTCCCTTTTTTAAATTTCACCTTTGGTGCGGCGCCATAGTCAGATTCCATATGCGTGACAATTTTTGTTGGCTCATAGTCTTTACCATTCATCTTGGTTGGCGCTGTGCAGTGAGCAAGTGTTACTATTCCGTGATGAGGGGTTGTCGGGTCATTAAGAAATACGGGTTTACCTGAGATGTGGTGGAGTAAAATACCTGATGGTATAACCACAAAATCCGATTCGCAGAATGCAAGATAACCCTCATCATTCAGTAAAGACAAAGGAAGGCAGGCTGTAGTTCTTGACATATTGATGATTGTTCCCATACACGCATTTATAGTTATTGCATTAGAATTGAACTCATCCAGAAGGTCCTTAAAGATTTTATAAAGGATAAAAGCACCTATTACAAAATTTTTATCTGTTTTCAGAGTGACGTTTTTTTGTTTAAGATATCTTTCTGCATTTTTCTTTGCTTCATTACATACGCCCTTGTCATTTTTTTCTTTTTCTATCCTTTTCCCGAGTTCAGAATAGGGATAGTCAACTATATCAAGATTCCATTTACTTCTCGCGATATATGGGGCGACTGATGCTCCAAGTCCCCATCCACCAGGACCACCAACAGCGATTATCCTTTCTCCAGTTGTATTCTTGAGCCCATAAAGTGCTCTCAATCTCCATAAAACATCATCATAATCATCAACGACAATGTCATCAACATCAACATTTGTTCTGAAAATTTCGTCAGTTCGGTTGCGGAGAAAAATTGGATGAATTATTTCATACCAGTGATACACGGGTCCTGACCTGTGCCTCAGGAAGAATATAGCAGATTTGTTATAAGATATTAACCTTTCCAATAGATTTAGTCCTCCGCCAGCGGCATATATTAACAAAACATCAGAAGACTTGACAATTTCTTCCTCTTTTATCTCTTTAATATCTGCAACTGTGGTCAAAGGTAAAAATCTATGGGGAAACTCTGCTTCCAATGATATCTTTTTCAACTCTTTGTTAATTCTATTTACTTCATTACCGAGGTCCTGCTTTGTCTGTACTCCTCCCCAGGAACGCCAACTTGTCGCCTCCTTCCTTTCAGGAATACTGTAGGTAAGGAACGGTTTTATTCTTAACTCTTTCATTTTATTTTCCGCCTTAAGGTTATATTTTAAAGACCTTTTTTAACAGACTCAATTTTGACTGTATATAATAACATAAATTTAAGTAAATACAAGTTAGATTTTCAACTTTTATAAGAAAATTTTTTGGACACTCCTTTTATTGTATGTTATATTACTGGATATTAAAAAAATTGTAAATCCCTCACGATAATAGTGGAAAGGAGACGAAGAAAATGAAGAAAAAGGTTGTAAGGGTTGGAGTTATTGGAGTTGGAGGGATGGGTTCTGCCCACTGCAGGGGATTAAAGGATTTGAAGGAGACTGAACTTGTGTTTGTGTGTGACATAGATAAAGATGTAGCGAAAGAAAGGGGGGAGGAATTTAGTGTCCCGTATTTTACTGATTATAAAAAGGCGATAAGAAGTGGACTCTGTGATGCAGTTGTTGTTGCCACGCCTCACTGGGTTCATCCTGAGATAAGTACTTTTGCTTTTAACAATGGGCTGCATGTCCTCTCTGAAAAACCTATTGCAGTTACAGTGGCGGATGCCGATAAGATGATTAAGGCGGCGAAAAAGAACAGGAAGGTTTTTGCCGTTATGTATCAGAGGAGAACGGAGCCTTTTGTGAAGAAAATTAAAGAGATAATAAAAAGTGGAGCTATCGGGGAGATTAACAGAACTCTGTGTATTGACCCATGGTACCGCGCACAGTCTTATTATGACAGTGGCACCTGGCGTGCTACATGGAGAGGCGAGGGTGGAGGTGTTCTGATAAACCAGGCTCCGCATACAATAGACCTTTTCACTCAGGTTGCGGGTTTGCCTGTAAAGGTTGAAGCCAGAACGAGAGCGAGGATGCATAAGATAGAGGTGGAGGATGAAGTCTCTGCTTCTCTGGAATATAAAAACGGAGCATGGGGATATTACTATACGAGTACCTGTGAACCGGGAAGTACTTTTCGTATGGAGATTGCGGGAGATAAAGGGAAAATTATCGTCAACGGAACGGATGTAACCCTGTGTAAATACAGCGTACCTGTTTCAAAATTTACCCACCAGTCCAAAAAGATGTGGGCCTCCCTTGACGTAAAAGAAGAGAAGGTTAAGGTTGGTACAGGAGTAACCGGGCATAAGGAGATAATGAAAAATTTCGCGAGAGCGATTATGAAGGGTGAGAAACTGATTTCTCCGGGTGCCGAAGGCCTTAATTCCGTTGAATTCCTTAATGCCTGCATTCTTTCAAGCATGAAGAAAAAACCTGTTAAGGTTCCGGTAAACAGGAAAGAGTATAACATCTTGATGAAGAGACTGGTAAATGCCTCAAAGGTGAAAAAGGCAGTCAAGGTTCAGAGGGTTACAGACCCGAAATTTGCCAAGAAATAACGACGGGAGGTTGAGTATGAGACCTGTCAGGATGGGTGTAGTTGGTCTGGGTGCAATGGGTTATGCCCACTGTAAAAACGTAGGTTCCCTCAGGGAAACTGTACTTACCTGTGTATGTGACAATGATGTCTCTGTTGCAAAAGAAAAAGGGAAAGAATTCGGGGTCCCATATTTTACCGATTATAAAGAGTTGATAGAAAGCAAACTGTGTGATGCTGTATTGATTGTTATCCCTCACTGGTTTCATCCAGATGTAAGTATTTTTGCTTTCAAAAACGGTCTGCACGTTCTTTGTGAGAAACCTCTCGCAGTTACCGTTTCTGATGTTGACAGAATGATTAAAGCAGCAAAAAAAAGCGGAAGGAAGTTCGCTGTTATGCACCAGATGAGAACCGAACCTTTTTTTAAAAAGGCTAAGGAGATTATTGAAAAGGGTACCATTGGCAAGATTAATAGAACATTGTGTGTTGACCCATGGTACCGCTCACAGGCATACTATGACAGTAATGTATGGCGTGCCACATGGAAGGGTGAGGGTGGTGGGGTCCTTGTAAATCAGGCGCCGCATGTAATAGACCTCTTTATTCTTCTTGGTGGACTTCCCGTCGCTGTAGAAGCAAAAACAAGAACCCGTCTTCATAAAATAGAGGTTGAGGATGAGGTATCTGCAAACCTTATGTATAAGAACGGTGCCTGGGGTTATTATTACACAACTACCTGTGAGGCCTCAGGTCCGTTTCATATGGAGATTGCGGGAGATAAAGGGAAACTTATCATTGATGGTAAAGAGAATATTTCCCTTTACAGGTATAAAAAGCCGATTTCCGTATTTACCCGAAAAGCCAGAAGTATGTGGGATTCTCTTGGGATGGAAGAGGAAAGGTTTAAATTTAAAAGCAACATTAAAACAGGACAGACCGAGATGATACAGAATTTTGCTACTGCCTTATCAGGAAAAGAGGAACTCTTTGCCGACGGGAAGAGTGGTTTAAACACTATAGAGTTTATTAATGCCTGCATACTTTCGGGGCAGAAGAAAAAGACTGTTGAACTTCCGGTTAACAGGAAAGAGTATGATGGGTTAATTGCGAAACTCAAAAATACTTCTAAGCCTAAAAAGCACGTTAGAATCCAGAGGGTAACTGACCCTAAGTTTGGTAAATAAAAATAGATTGCTCACGTCTAATCGGGTATCTCCATCTTATCTGCGATTTTTGAGGCTTGGAGTCCTTCAATTCTGTCAATGTCATATTTCTGCCAGCCGAGCATAGAGAGTTTTTCACGGATGTAGTATTTGTAATTTTCGTAAGGGACATCGTCTGGAATGCGATGGTCTCCGTGTGGTATGTATCCTCCATCTTCAAAAACCTTTTCTACGCGCTTTAACTCTTTCAGGATGGCTTCTTTGCCCAGTGCGAGTTGATACTTGGCTATGCCACCTCTCAAAAGGATATTCCGTCCGTATTTTCCCCTTAACTGAACAGGGTCTGAACCTGCCTGAACCTCAATGGGGAACATACAGTTTACTCCGCATTCCATCCAGATAGGAACCAGGTCGTTGATGTTGCCGTCACAGTCAGTCCATATGATGTCAACGCCATGCTGGCGCAATAATGTGGTTACCCTTTTCAGACGGGGTGCGACTATTTTTCTGAACATTGCAGGGCTGAGCATCGGACCGTTACGGAAGCATATGTCTTCCCATCCTGCGGCGAAGTCAACCTCTATCTCAGGGAGTATCCTGGAAAGAAGTGTCTCGTAAAGCACAGTATACGTTTCAATGATGTCTTCCACAAGGTCAGGCTGGTCGTAAAGCATCATAGAAATCTGTTCAAAACCCAGCAGATTTCTTGGTATTCCATAGTATGAACCCAGTGAAATACCCACGGGATAAACAGAATGACGGCATTCTTCGTCTATTTTTTTGAGGTTGTATAATATACGGCCTGGTGTATCGGGATTAAGTCGCTCCTTGATTCTTTTCCAGTCGTCCCAGTTGCTCACCGGCATTTTTATGTAGTGGGGAATGGTCTGTGTAACGCCTGTTTTAATTTCCCAGATAGTGCCGTCGGGAAGTTGTTCAGTCCTTCTCCCATTTTCTTCCTTCAGTAACTTCACACTGCCTTTAAATTTCGGGATAAATCCTACATCCATAGGCACGTAAAAAGATGGTTCAACCCCGAAGTACTCTTCCACAGAACAACGTCCCTCACCTCTTACAATGGTGGATGGCAATCCTTCCTTGTGCCATCTGTCCAGGGTTTCATCTATGTATCCAAATTCCCAGTGGATTCCTTTGTCTATACTCTGAAAATGCATCTGTCTTCTGAATCTTTCTCTGCTTGTCATTGTATCTTTTGATGCGTCTACTACGCTCTTTTTCATTATTACCCCCGTTTTGCAAGTCCTTGTATTTTAATATTGGGTTTCCGCTGAGTCAAATTTATTCCCCGTTCCATGCCGGGGATGGAATGGGGGGGGGCAAAAATTTGTCAGGGAAAAAGAAATAGGTTATACTGAGGCATTATGAATATGAAAGCAGCATATCTTGTAGAACCAGGCAGGGTGGTTATAGAAGACATACCTGTCCCTGAGATTAAAGAAAACACGGATGTTCTGGTTCGTATAAGGAATGTGGGTATCTGCGGCTCAGACATCCATTACTTTCTTAAAGGAAGGATAGGAGACCAGATTGTTTCCGACAGGATTATCCTGGGGCATGAAGCCGCAGGAGACGTGGCATCTATTGGAAGTTCCGTAAGAAATGTTAGAGAAGGGCAGAAGGTTGCGATAGAGCCCGGGATTACCTGCGGAAGGTGCGAATACTGTATTAAAGGGATGCCCAATCTCTGTCCTAATGTTAAGTTTTTTGGTACCCCTCCGGTTGACGGGGCTCTGAGAGAATACGTAGTTATGCCCGAGCGTAACCTTATACCGCTTTCCAGAGGACTTGACTATAATGAGGGATTGCTCTCTGAACCTCTGGCGATAGGAATTCACGGTATTAAACTCAGCGGTTTTTCGGTCGGAGATGAGGTAGCAATAATCGGTGCGGGGCCGATAGGACTTTCCATACTATTCACCGTTAAGATGGGCGGCGCGAAAAGGGTATTCATAAGCGACCTTATTCCTGCCAGGCTTGAGATGGCAAAGAAACTTGGTGCAGATAGGGTTATACTGGCTGAGAAAGAAAATATAGTGGACGTGGTGAAGAAGGAAACCGGTGGACGCGGTGTGGATATCGGATGCGAAGCGGTCGGGAAGATAGAGACCTTTAAACAGAGCAGTGAGGTGGCAAGAATAGGTGGGGAGACGGTTATTTATGGTATCCCTGACGATGACAGGATGGAGTTTGATGCACACAGCATCAGGAGAAAACAACTGCGGATTATAAACGTCAGAAGGTCTGTTCACGTTACCCAACTTGCACTTGACCTTATGGGACAGAAGAAAATACCTTTTTCCTCTATTGTTACGCATACCTTCCCTCTTGAAAAGGTTGAAGAAGCACTGAAGATGGTATCTGGATACAGGGATGGAGTGATAAAAGCGGTGATAACCCTTTAAGAAAATGGTAAAAATTGACTTAACAGGAAAATCCGGGATAGTTACTGGCGCTGCTTCAGGTATAGGAAAAGCAATTGTTTCCAGATTGCTGGATACAGGGGCGTCAGTTATCATTACGGATATAAACGAAAATCAGGGAATGACTGCGGTTAAAGAATTTACCGGTATATATAAATACAGAAACATCTCTTTTATAAAAGGTGATATTTCTCAAAAACCCGACGTTGAGGTAATGATAAAGCAGGCAAAAGAAAATTATGGAAAGGTAGATTTTCTGGTAAATAATGCAGGTATCCTTATCCCGAGGCTTCTGGTTGACCCCGAAGGTAAGGAGGAAATAACGGGAGAAATTTTTGACAGGATGATTGCGGTAAATCAGAAGGGTTCGTTGTTTTGTGCTCAGGCAGTTGCGCGGGAAATGCTTAAAGATGGTGTGAAGGGTGTTATAGTAAATGTTACTTCGGAGAGTGGACTGGAAGGTTCAGAAGGGCAGAGTGTCTATGCATCGACCAAGGCGGCTCTTTATTCATTCACGCGCAGTTGGGCCAAAGAACTCGGCAGGTATGGTATCAGAGTTGTCGGTGTTGCCCCGGGTATTCTTGAATCCACTGCTTTGAGAAGTCCTGAATACGAAAGGGCACTGGCATATACGCGTGGGGTTACTGTGGAAGAACTCAGGAAGTCTTACGAAAAGGTTTCAATCCCTCTTGGACGAGTAGGTACTCTTGAAGAGGTTGCCAGTGTTGTTTGTTTCCTTATATCCGACCTTGCATCCTACATAACCGGAACAGTGATAAACATCTCCGGCGGCAAATCCCGTGCCTGAAATTTTTCAATGCGTTTTTATCCACTCAATCCATTTTGCGAAGTCACTGCCGAATTCCTGCCCGGTAATTTTATGCAGAGCAAATACAACGTTTCTTTCCATAAATTCGTTCATAAAAACATAGGGATGGTTTTTCTCAAGAAGAGGCAGGATATAGTTCAGTGAAGGTTTGCCTATTTTGGCAAGTGCTTTTGCGGATTCTTTACCAGGTGTTGTCCACTCGCCATAACCATTATATCTGCACCATACCGGCAGGTTGTCATCAAGCATCCTCATCAGTAAAGGGATAGACCTGTGTGCACTTTTCCCCATTTCTCCCAGTCTGTAGGCTGCTTCGGCTCTTTCAGTTGCACTTACTGCAAATGTCTCATCTACATGTAACTTTACATCCCCGGGTATATAAGGAAATTCAACCGCAGGTTCTGATGCAGAGATTTGCAGTGATGACAGGAGAATTAAAAACAGTAAATAAGTGAATAAAATTTTCATAGTGAGATTATTGTACCAGAATACTCCTGTCAGGTCAACAAAAGATTGACGGTGAGGGAATATACGTGCTAAAATCCAGTGAAAACCTGCTGCCTTTTGTCCTGAAAATTTCCCGGATGGTATCCAGTCAGGATTTGTGCAGAAAAACAGTAGAAGGACCCGGAGAATTTTAAGGAGAGATTTAAAGGGGGAAAATAACATGGCACAGAATTTTCTTGACCTGTACTGGGGGGATATACACGGTCATAATGAATTGTGTGATGGAACAGGAACTACAGACGAATATTTCCAGTACGGGAGAGACGTGTCAAAACTGGACTTTTGTTCACTGACCCCTCATGATATCTGGATAGAGCAGGAAAAGTGGGACTTCCTTCAAAAAAAGGTAAAGGAATATCACAGACCAGGCGAATTTGTAACCCTGCTTTCTTTTGAATGGACAGCAAGACTGCCTCAGGCACGGATGTTTAGAGAAGGGAAATTTTCCAGTTCTCCACATTCAGTATATAACAGGGTTAAACATCTGACATTGGAAAAATACGGGCATAAAAATGTATATTTCCCGGGAGAAGAGGGGAGGTTATTATCCTGTCTGAACAGAGATTCTGATACCGTTGAAAAACTGTACAGGGAGGTGGCAAAAGAAGATGCAATAGTGATTTCTCATCACCCGGCACATATTGCTTACTGGACAGACTGGGATGTTGTGGATGATAGGTTTGAGCCCGTTGTTGAAATTTTTTCCACCTGGGGCAGTTCTGAAAATTCACAATCAGAAGGTAATCCATATCCCCTCACACAGGCTCCCTATTATCCAGGGACAGAAAAACACGGCAGTTTTGTGACTGATGCACTCAACAGAGGATATAAACTGGGGTTTATTGCCTCAGGAGATTCTCATGTGCCCACGCCCGGTAAATCTTTGCTCAGCGGTTCGGGATTTGAAGAGGTAGAGAGGCGCAAGAAGTTGGGAAAGATTCCACGATACTACAACGGGTTAATAGCGGTGTACTGTAAAACTCTTACCAGAGAAGCAATAATGGGAGCCATAAGAAACAGGCGTTGTTACGCAACCACAGGGAAAAAGATAAGACTGGATTTTCGGCTGGGTAGATTTTTCATGGGTGAGGTAGCAAAGAAGGCCGATATTAAAAATGAGAAATTCGCAATTTCTGTAGAAGGCACATCACCCCTTGAAAAAATAGAAGTGGTTCATAACGGACAGGTTATGAAGAAGATAACTGTTGAGAATGATACCCGCAATATAAAAACAGAGTGCGAAGTTCCCTCCAAAGAACAGATGGGGTATTATTACATCAGGGTTTCTCAGAGAGACAGAGAAATGGCCTGGTCCAGTCCTATATGGATAGATGGATGATAACCTTCAATATTCTACAACTACCATTTCATGGACATCAAAATCTTTCAACCTGAAATTTATTCTGTTTTTACCAGTTTTGTTGTATTCTATTTTTTTATTATCCACCGGATAGAATACCTTTATTCCTTCTACAGAAGGTACCTTCACCTCTATTTCCACTCCGCTCACCGGTTCTTTATCCGCATAGTTGAGAAAATGAAGAATACGTCTATGAGGCTGAGTACGCATTGTACATTCCACATCCTGAGGGCAGTTCCGAACAATGAAGGGTAATTCTTCACCCTGTTCTTTTAATCCATAGACTATCAATTTATTCAATAATTTTCTTATTCCGGGATAATACTCTTTATACATACCCTTCATTGATTGAGAACCATTGAAACAAACCCCTAATTTCACAGAGGTAAGGGAAATAGATTTTCCCTGTTGATAGTTATTGACCAGTATAGCCGGGTCACCATTGTCAAACTCAGCCACTATCTCAGCAGTGGTTGGAGAAACCAGGTCATAAGGATATTCTTTACTGTAGGTTATTGTCTCTCCCTTTCTCAGTCCAAGAGCAGTATTTGTTATCTTAATATCCGTGGCTCCGGTTTTACTTCCCTTATAATGAACTCCCAAAACATCGGTTAGTGAATAATCCTTTTGCATCCTTCCCCATTCATCATAAAGAGAGGTGCTTGCAGTAGCAATAAGTATACCTCCTGCTTTTACCCAGTCTCTGATAAGATTCACTTCTCTTTCTGCCAGTGAACGGCTGTCAGCTATGATTACCACCCTGTACTTGTCCAACCTGTCTCTGGTTAAAATCTCGGCAAATACCGGGTCCACCTGTATATGTTCCTGCAGCAAAGCCTGATACAGTCCCAACTGGTTTATGTAATACTGGGTTTTTTGGTAGTTTTCGCTATAACTATCTATAATACCCGTTCTTTCCGAATAAATAAGAGCGGCCTTTGAAGGGGACTGGGTATTCAGAAGATACTGCTCAACCCTGGATATCTTTCCAAAAGTTCTTTTTGTCACCTCCCACATGCCTTCTCTCCAGCTCAAAACCCTTATCTTTGACGGATGTCTCGGCAGGTTGCCTCCCCAGACAGAAGGCAATCTATAGGGACTCTGGTACATCCAGCAGAATATCCAGATACCCTCTGCATGAGCACAGGAAATAGACAGGTCAAGTTCATATCTTCTCACGGGTGCGCAATAGCAACTTCCGGAGCATAAAATAGTGGGGCCCTTTGATGCAGAACGGATAAGTTCCATCAGGAACCCTTCTCCGGCATTGGCATTATTAAAGGGGTCCATCCCGATGCAGTTGAGTCTGGAGGCCAGGGCGGGGTAGGAAGCGTTTTGCGGCGTACTTGGCAGCAGCTGTTGAACAGTTGAAAATTTTACAAAATCAGGCCTTAAATCCACAAGATAGTCTTCTATTTCTTTAAGATAGTCAGCCATTAACTCTATCTTGAAATACTGCCATTCAGTCCACAGAACAGGATTATCCTCCCACTTATCCGGGGGTATGGTTTCGTTTAAAGAAATCTTCAGTTCCTTTAATCTTGAAGGGGAGTATTTATCTCTCAGATATTCTGTAAATCTTCTATATCCTTCCTCGTTTTTTATATCCTGGTCACGAATCTGTATCTCGTCTGAATGTACCCCGGCAAAACCCGGATATTTACCCCAGGTATCACATTCTCTTTTAATCGCTTCTTTAAGCTTGTCAGGGTTGAACCAGTCTGCCTTTTCTCTTTTTTCGTGTTTTATACCACCGCCTCCCGTAATAATGGGGAGGTTGTACTTCTTGCTCAGTTCATATAACTGTTTTTCAACATCACCGTATCTATCCGGATTACCCCATATATGCTGGAAAAACCAGGTTTTAATCACAGTGGCTCCTACATTCACAAGGGAGCGATAGACAAACTCCGGGTTTCCTCTTCCGTGATACGTCATTATCCTGGGAAATTCTTCAGTAAACCAATCAGGTTTTCTTCCGGCAGGCACGGGATAAACAATCTTTTTTTTATCGGGACTGATTGAGAGTTCCAGAGGTTCTATTTCTTTTACAAAAGATGCGGTCTTCCTATCCACTTCCTTCCTGAAAGAATCAGCATTATTCGTAGTTACAGTTTTTAGATTTAAGGCCTCTTCGCTGGATAAAAGAGCATAATCTTCAGGCTCAGTGAAAAGATTTTCAACCTCGGCGTTCAATCTATACCTTTCCTGCTCCATTGTCTTCTTTAACTCGCTGATTTTATCTTTGCTGTCTGCATAATCTTTTTCATCCAATAGTTTGCTGTTGAAAAATTCTTCCATGTCATACATTAAGATGTCCAGCCTGGTCCCCAGTTCATAGCGGAATTGGGCTACCTGATTAAAAGCTTCTATCTTTTCACTTTCCAGCAGTTTGCTGACCGAGGCACTTTCCCTGGTGATGGGCATAATTTTTACCTCATCAATCCATATTATTCCTCCCTTATCCTCAGGAGTGCCAGGATGGATTCTGACAACTAATTTATGGTCAGGCTGGGAAGGCGCAGAAAATATAAATCTGTACCTGCGCCACTCCTGTTCTTCGAAAATATACAATCCCGGCATTAAATGTGTACGCCAATTCCCTATAGAAGGATAAGCCTTCGGTCCTTTCTCTTTAACCGTGAAATCGGTTATGACCACCCGTCCGTTTACCAGTCCGTTGGTCTTCCCGAAAAAGGTTACTTCATAGTGAATGGCCGGCTCATATTTGATTTCCTGCTCGAGAACCGACCAGGACTGTTGTGTGGGGTGAACCTTCAGGCAGAGAGAGGCTTGTCCTTCATAGGCATCTTCCATATCCCTGTAAGCGGTTTCCTTTCCTGCTTCCCAGCGGGTCCATCCCGAAGGCAGGGTGACATCAGAAGCAGGGTCCTCAAACCCTCCGTTTTCTAATATGTTTTTAGCAGGCAATTCAGGCTCAATCTGTTTTTCCTCCTTGTCTTTTCCGGCGGCAACATCCTTTGCCTTTTCATAAATTTTACCCGGGTTCAGATAATGATTACTGATTTCTTCCGCATTCAATGCCCTGTTGTAAACTGCCACCTCGTCCATAACACCTTTCCAGTGTTGAGTACCGCCGGGGTGTCTGCCGATGATTAGTTTATGTTTGGCACTGCCGTCCATCAACGATACAGCACTGGTTTCTTTTGATTTTTGCAGTTTTCCGTTCAGATACAGGTTCATCACAGAGCCGTCCCAGGAAGCGGCAACGTGCTGCCACTTTCCGTCTTTTATCCCACCGAAACTGGAAAACTCTCTCTCTTTAATTTTTCCTATATCAAAAAACAGTTTTCCACTACCCAGATAAAGATTGTACCAGTGCCAATCATTACCTCCCTTACGCAGTATCTGTTGATAACCGGAGGTTCTTCCGGGCTTAATCCAGGCTTCAACTGTGACGGCGCTTCTGACGTTCAAACTTGTATCAAGCCCGCAATCCACATAATCATCAACACCGTCAAATTCCAGAGCAGAACCGTGTTTACCTTCCGCCCAGTTTGCTCCGTATATTTTTCCGTCGTTATTCCTGCCCGAAGAATCGGCAGCAACCGCCCCGTTCCCTTCGTCAAACTTCCAGTAAGCAACCAATCCTCCCTCTTTTTCAGCAGAGTTGCATATAATCACCTGGAACAAAGCCAGGGAAATTGCTGCAATAGCCGTTTTTTTTATCATTTCATTTACCCCCATGATATTCAATCACCACTGCCTGGTGAATATCAAACTCTTTTACTCCAAATATTATTTTGTTAGACCCTGCTTTTCGAACTTTTATTATCTCGTTATTCACGGGATAGAATGCTTTCAGATTTCTTGTTGAAGGTACGGGTATCTCCACTTTTACATTTCTTACCGGATATTTATAATCGTAGTTGGTAAAATGAAGAATATACCGCCCCGGTTGTTGTTTCATTATTACCTCCACCATGTCGGGGCAGGAAGAAACCTTGAAGGGAAGATAACTATTCCTCTCCCTCAAACTTTTAATCACAATACCAGATATAAAATCTTTTACTCCGGGCAGATAGTTCTTGTAGAGACTTTTAATAAGCGCACTTTTGTCTGGTGCACTTTCATAGCAGAGACCCAACTTATTTGCTGTAATAAAAATGGTCTTACCTCTACCGTATCTGTTTTCGGTTACCGCCGGTTCTCCATCCTCCAGTTTGCCTGTAACCTGTGCCTTCTGAGGACTTACAGTGTCAAATTCTCTTCCCATGTCATAAGCGATATCAGAATGGTTGTAAGTGAAACCATCCCTGCCTTTTGTTGAATCTTTATATTCCACCCCGAAGGCATCTTTTAAAGCATAGTCTTTTCTCTGCCTGCCCCACTCATCAAAAAGGCTGGTACTTCCCGTTGCAATAAGAATACCTCCATCTTTTACCCATCTATCCAGGAGGTCAATTTCTTTTTCACTCAAACACCTGGCATCCGGGGCGATAATCACCTTATATCTTTTTATCTTGTTTACATCCATACATTCTGCAAATTCAGGGACACATTGAATATGGCTCTCCATAAGTGCCTGGTACCAACCCATTACATTGGGGTAATACTGTCTAATGTGGTGGTTTTTATTATAACTATCAATAATGGCAGTCCTTTCCGAGAAGAGCAGAGCCACCTCTGAAACCGGACTTGTATCGGTTATATACTTCTCTGTTCTGTCAATTTCGGAAAAGGCTTTCACTGTTTCTTCCCACATCCCTTCTTTCCATGTCCAGTCAAGGTTCCGGGCATACTCAACCTTTTCATACCAGGGAGCACGATATTTACTCTGGTATGGCCAGCAAAAAATCCATAAACCGTCAGCATGGACAACCGGAATAGCAAGGTCCCTTGCATAGGTATATGGCGATTCATCATAACAGGCCCCGATGACCATGATGGACTTTCCTTTACCGGCGGATTTTATTAAGTCAAACAGGAAAGCCTGTTCCAGATTGGCATTATTATAAGGGTCCATTGTAAAAGATTCCAATATACGGCCTCTGCCAACATAGGAACCAATCTGTGGTTCAGTAGGAAGGCGTTGTTGACCTGTGGCAATTAATACCAGATCAGGTCTTATGCTTTTAAGATAATCCTCAATGTCCTTTAAATAATTGGCATCCAGGTCTATCTTAAAATACTGCCATTCTGTCCACAGTACAGGATTGTCTTCCCACCTTTCCGGAGGAACAGATTTATCCAGAGAGATATTCAGTTTCTCCAGTTTTGAGATTGAATATTTCCCTTTCAGGTATTCTCTGAATTTGGCGTATCCTTTTTCATTTTTCAGATGTTTGTCGTGTATCTGCACCTCGTCCAGATGAACTCCCGCAAAGCCCGGGTATTTTCCCCATTGATTAAACTCTTCCATTATACCCTGCCTGAGCCTTGAAGAGTCCAACCAGTCGTAACCTCTTCCTAAACCGATTCTTCCAGAAACGTTGGCAAGGCTATATTTCTTGCTTAACTCGTAATATTCTCTTTCCAGGTCAATCTCCTCATCATTATCATTTTTTTTCTGTCTTTCATGGAAAAACCAGGTCTTAATGATGGTCACATTGAGCCACGACATAGCCCTGGTTACATACCCCGGAGCTCCAAAGATCCCGTTTTCCATGATAATCTTGATAAACCTGTTTTTATCAGTAAACCAATCATTTCCTCTGGTAATGGGTTCAGTTCTTTTATTTGCAGTTAGAAGGCCTATCTTCTCAACCAGAAGTTTAATGTGGGGACTGAGACTTTTTTCTATATTACTGGCCTTACTCATAATCTCATTTTTATTGCTCTCTACCTGCTGCTGAATGGATCGAATCTCTCCGGAGTCTTTCAGTCGGAAGGTCATTCCGGTCATTTTCCGAGTAAATTCATTATTAACTTGATGAAGGTTTAAAATCAGTTGTTTTAACTCGTTCTGCAGGGATTCTATACCGGATATTAACACGGGCTCTTTAATCTCAAAGAGAGACAAATCGTATCCGGCTCCGTCCAATTTCGTTCCCATGTCATAATGGAGATGACAAATCCGGTTATAATTCAGCCATCCGTTTTTTTCTATCTCCAATCTTAAAGAAGCCATTTTTTCCCATTCAGGATATGCAGATTTGTCTTTTGGTGTATTCTGCGCCAACCACTCTATTCCCTGAACCAGCAGTTTCCTTTCATTACCTTCCACTTCTGTCGCACTGTCATCCGCTGCCACGCCGAATGTGTTCCCTGTACATAAAACCTTCCCTTTATTGCCCACAGCACCAACAATCACCTCAGGATGAATGCCCGAGCGGTCATCAGCCAGCACCTGCCCCAGGGGACCTGGTTGAAGAATTATGTGGTCGTAATAAGAGTGAATAATCTTGTTTATCCCTTCAGTAACAGGATGTTCTAAGTTCTTAACAATGATAATCTGGTCGTTTACTCTTCCTGTTGCTGTTGCCACCTCAGGAAAGACCTTAAATCTTCTCCTGTATCCGCCCACCGAATAACTGCAGAGCAACACTCCATGTCCACTGTAGGCATAGGCATTTAGTGCAATCCTTTCCTTCTCCGCTATTTTATACATAGGAAGGGTTGGTATAACAACCACATCATACATTAACAGATTGTCTTTATTTATACGGGTGAAATACCCGGTTTGAAAATCTGGAATTTCTTTCAACGTGTTGTAGGTACCTTTAACGGATGCAGTCTTCCCGTTATATACACCCACCTTAATTACGTCATCATCTGATGAAAAAAGACTGCCTGCCTGTAAAATCAATAGAATAACCGCTGCCAATATAAAATCCTTTTTGCTCATTGCAAGTCTCCTGTTGTATGATTTATAACCTTTCTTCAGGTGCTGAAACATTTTTTTATCCCGTCCACAACAATATTTTCAACTTCTGGAAGAAATCTCATTCCCCGGTACCAGATATAGGCCTCTGTTTCGTACGTGCCTTTTTTCAGTGCCTCTCTGGTAGGAATATATCCTACTATTCCGTCGGCATAACCGAGTACAAAAGTAAAATTAAATGGCGATTCCTTTGCAATCTTCAGTCCTATTTCTACAAACACTTCTCCCGGAATAGAAACCAGTACCAGAGAATTTAAAAACAAACATCGAATTTTTACCTTTACTCCCTCACTTTTTTCTCCAGCCGTCAGGGCCCATTCCGCCCACTTCCATTTGGCTTCGCTTATAGATTTCTCTGTCTGGAGTTTTTTACCTTTATACTTTTCAAAGTTTGTTTTTTCTTTTTTAACTATACTTTTCAGTTGTGTTTTTGAAAAAGGATTTTTCCATGGTAAAAATATTTCTTTTTCCTTTGCGTTAAATGACGGTTGGCCAAAATTATTTATAGAAGAACTGACCTTTATTACTTCACCGGCGAGCATCATCCCCAATTTCTGTACATCCTTGTAATTCCCCCGGTGAATTATGGGATTTATATCCCCGCAGGCACCATTGGCAAAAAGACATATCCCGCCGAAGATATTCTCCACTGCTGTCTGTACAACACCAGGATAGTCTGCCGAGATTAAAAGGTTGTTCTCCCCGAGAACCACAGGATGGCAGGCATAATTTACCAGATGGGCAATTGTATTATATCTATCATCCACAATCTTAACCACTCCTGCCTCCTGGTTAACAGGTCCTTCAGGGTCAGGATTAAGTTTCAGTGAGCCTTGAAGGACTTTCCATCTCCTGTTTACACCTATCTTTACCACCCCTCTATCAAAACCCACATATGCGTTTCTCAAACTTCTATCTGCTACAGACACACAACCTTCTATTTTCTTTTTCAACTCCTCCATGTAGTTCTTATCTACACTGCCCATACCAGCCCTGAACAGATAGGT
Source organism: uncultured bacterium (assembly GCA_964406415.1). Taxonomy (GTDB): domain Bacteria; phylum Ratteibacteria; class UBA8468; order B48-G9; family JAFGKM01; genus JAFGKM01. Next base: position 3,483 of record CAYORP010000134.1, on the reverse strand, counting down.
AAGAGGACCTGAATGGGTGTGGGAACAGGCAATAATGATATGCGAGGAAGGAATCCCCGTACTCTTATAAATCAGGCCTCTGATTTCCTCCCCCGTAGATTTTTCTATGCCTACCAGGTCTGCGGTAATCAGTGCATACTTCTCTTTACCCTGCTGCAAAACCAGGGTTTTGCAGTAGAGTTCATCCAGTACTCCTTTACAGGGACCGTATCTTGCTGCAAAACCTGCCATAAAGGTTCCTACCGGAGGGGTAATATTTACTTTTGAGGCACCGGCCTTCAGATTTTTTTCTTTCATTTTCTTATTACAATCTTTTTTATTCCTCCAGCCAGATTGGAGAAGACCAGGCTTTTGCACCATTTTCAAAACTTACGCGCGAATAATAGTAAATTACTTTTTTCCCGGTTGGAGATAGTATCTCAGGTAAAATTTTTTTCTTGTATTTATTCCTGAAATCATCTGTGAACTCCATTACTGCACGCTGTTGGTCAAGAAATTTTATATCCTCTCTTCCACCACCTCCTGCACGTGCTAATACATGTCCGTTCCGTATTATTTCCATACATCTCAGATGATTTCTGATTTCCGGATAAACCACCTCTGTTTTTAAAACAGGGGGGTATTCTTCCTCCACACTTGTAACATCGCCCATAATATTATCGCCCAGAAAAAACTTCAGGCCTATCTTATATCCACTGCATGCATAACATCTCCTGTTCCTTATGGCTTCAAAAATATCCTTCCGAGAAAGAGAAGAGGCATAAATGCCTGTTAACCCTCCGCCTAAGGGGTGGGGTTTATAGGTAAGTATGACCTTTGACCACCTTTCAGGAAGGGCTTTCAATTTATAGACATCTATGTTAAAAACTCCTCCGCTTCGGCCGTTATGGATATCTCCTCCTCCCACAAATCCAAGTTTGTATCCCTTTTTCAATGCATCTCTGACAAAGTGTCCCTCCAGACTTGGGGACCAGTTGGGGTCGCATTCAAATTCATTACCTGCAAATTCACTATCTCCCCAGCAGGAAGTAATTTCTACTACTGGTTCAAACTTTTCATGATAGTAATCCCAGTTTACGGGCGTTTCGCACCTTGCCGGGTGGTGCGGGATGGTCATAGATGTAATATCTTTCTCTTCCAGTGCCTTCCACAAAACAGAAGGTTCAGGATATGCCTCACAATCCAGTAACTCCTTATTCCCATCGGGGAAATACACGTTGTAGTGTCCGTAAGGCCTGTTGGTGTATTCATAGGCAGGAATGGTAACAAATTCCCCTTCTTTATACATAGCCTCGGCGGCTTCAAGAACCTCCTGCCAGTTTTCTTCTGTCATGCTTCTTTTATCCCTGAAGCAGTCGTGGTCGGTTACAGCGGCAAAGTCCAGGCCTGCCACCTGTTTGGCAAACCGGTAACAGTCTAAAGGTGAACCCGAATAACCTTCAGGTTCCAGTCCGAACTTAAAACACTTACTGGATAGACGTGAATGAATATGGATGTCACCCCAGTAAAGAGAATACCTCAGATATTTATCATTTTTCATCCTTCAGTTCCTCTCTGTTTTCCCAGAGTTTCTCTATGGCTTCACCTATTTCCCTGATATCTTTTCTATCACTCAGGAGAATCGGATGGGTTATCCAGACCGCCTGTTTACACATCTGTTCGGCGGCAGGACAGTAAACCTCTGTGTAGTCAATATCCTTGTTGTAGTAAGGACAGGATATGGGACAGTATTCGGGACCGCTGCCCTTTTTCTGGAAAAGAGGGTTTTTATAGAGAGGATGAGGATAACCTTCGCTGACAGGAATACCTTCAGTCTTCAGTCCCTCTATAAACCTGTCTCTGGATACACCCCATACCTCGCTGTTGAATCTGAATATATACAGATGATAACTTCGTCTTGTGACCCTTTTATCCCTGAAAATAATTTCCATCCCAGGTATCTGACTGATAACTCTGTCCAGATATGCCGCATTTTCCTCTCTCTTTTCGGTTTGCTCCTCAAGCCGGGTAATCTGCCCCAGCAGTATTGCAGCCTGCAGTTCTGTCATCCTCAGGTTAGTTCCCAGTATATAATGTTCATACCATGGTTTGCCTTTAATCCTACCTATGTTGGAATAACTTCTTGCCGTTTCAGCAATCTGTTCATCGTCGGTGATTACAATACCGCCTTCTCCAGAAGTAATATTTTTGCTCCTCTGGAAACTGAAACCGCCGCAGTCTCCCAGTGCCCCTGTTCCCTTGCCTTTCCACTTGCTTCCCCATGAATGACACGCATCTTCTATTATTTTCAGGTTATACCTAAATGCAAGGGCATTAAAAGCATCCATATCACAGGGAAGTCCGGCGAGGTGTACGGGCATTATTGCCCTGGTCCTCTCGGTTATTTTTCTTTCTGTGTCTATCGGGTCCAGGTTTGCTGTTTTTAGGTCTATGTCGGCAAATACAGGGATGGCATTTACCTTTAAGACGCTGCTGGCTGTGGCTATGAAAGAGTAGGGAGGTACAATGACCTCATCTCCGGCTTTGACTCCGCATGCTATAAGACCAATTTCAAGAGATGCTGTCCCGTTTGTACAGGTTATTCCGTATCTGGCATCCTGAAAGCCGGAAAATTCCTGCTCAAATTCCTTTACCCTTTCTCCATACCACCACTTTCCGCTTTCAAATACCTCTATCAGTCTTTTTCTTTCCTCTTCACCAAAGACAGGCCAGGACGGCCAGGGATTTTTCTTTTTATCCCTTACAGGTTTTCCTCCAGATATTGCTAATTTACCCATTTCTTCTTTCTAATGCACGTCATATTCATAATACTGCAGATAAAGTATTATCAACCTATTTGTCATAGGGTCTATTCGGGTTATCTCTTCTTAAGATGTAAAATAAGTGATTGGGCGCACCACTGTTACGGACAACATTAATCTTGGTTGGGTCAGGGACAGTAACGAACTCTGCAGACCCGTCTTCATAAGATACAGAGATACCATTTGAGTGGGTAAGCATATCCGGATAACCGCTTGGACCATAACCCGGGCTGTTTTTAAACGGCCACTCCATTACCAGTACCCTGTTTGCAATCTTTCCCACACGATAAGGGTGTTTGAAAGGATTCTCTGTGCGATGTGACACCCAATCTTCCCAGCGCAACGGCTTGATAATGTATGAACTGAAGAGTGCACATCCCACACCCTCAGGATTCTGGAATTTCTGTTTGTAGTAACGGGTATCAAAAGAACATCCTATAGTAGGGACCCATTTGCCCACATATCTTGCCCTTGTGGGACATTTCATCACATCTGGTGTGACATACGCCGGTTCTACCATCATATCAGCCAGTGGATACGTAGAGGTTTTGTAAGAGAGAAGAGATACAGAACCATATCCGTTCCAGCCGAACCATGAAAGAGAAGGAGAACCCTGATAACTGCATGGAGGATAGCCGTCAAAGTCACCGGAATACAGCATTGTCCCTATTGTAATCTGGTG
>CAYORP010000133.1:0-12877 GCA_964406415.1 uncultured bacterium | reverse complement strand
GTCTGCACCGGCGCAACGGTAATGCTATCCCCTGTATGAATACCCATGGGGTCAAAGTTTTCTATTGAACACACAACGACCGCATTGCCTTTTCTGTCTCTCATAACCTCAAGTTCAAATTCCTTCCAGCCGAGAACCGACTGCTCAATGAGTATTTCACTCACAGGGCTTATTTTGAGCCCACTGTCAGCCATTTCCTTAAATTCTTCAAGATTGTAGGCAATACTTCCGCCGGTTCCCCCGAGGGTATATCCAGGCCTTATAATAAGCGGGAAATTTATACTTCCCGCAATATCCACCGCCTGGTCCATGTTATACGCCACCCCGCTTGCGGGGACCTTGAAGCCGGCGTTCTCAACCGTCTTCTTGAATAGCCCCCTATCCTCAGATTTTCTTATGGAATCATAGTTTGCACCAATAACTTCCACGCCATACTTCTTCAAAACACCCATTTCCGTTAACTGCACTGTAAGATTCAATGCAGTCTGCCCGCCGAGTGTCGGCAGAAGAGCATCGGGTTCCTCCCTTTCTATTATCTTTGAGGTTATTTCAGGGGTAAGCGGTTCCAGATATGTTCTGTCAGCCATGTCAGGGTCAGTCATTATGGTAGCAGGATTGCTATTGACCAGCACAACAATATAACCTTCTTCCTTCAATGCCTTGCATGCCTGTGAGCCTGAGTAATCAAATTCGCACGCCTGTCCTATCACAATAGGACCGGAACCTATCAGCATTATCTTCTTTATATCCGTCCTCTTCCCCATTTGCTTTCCTCTGCAAGACTTCTATGGTCATGGAAAAAGTCAGCCTTCTCCATAACCATCTGCACAAACCGGTCAAAGAGATAGACCGCATCAGGCGGTCCGGGTGCATGCTCCGGGTGAAACTGTACAGCGAAGACCGGCAGTTTCTTGTGTGCGATACCTTCCAGTGTACTGTCATTAAGGTTCAGATGAGTCATCTCTACGTCTGCCTTTTCCAGCGTATTTATATCCACGCAGAAAGAATGATTCTGAACAGTTATATATATCTTTCCCGTTTTTATATCCTTTACCGGATGATTCGCACCATGGTGGCCAAATTTCAACTTATAGGTCTTTCCTCCGAAAACCTGCGAAATAATCTGTATACCAAAGCAGATGCCAAACACCGGATACCTCTCTATCAGGTTGGAAAGATTTTCCACTATGTAAGGCACTGCAGAAGGGTCCCCGGGACCATTTGATACCAGTATTCCGTCAGGTTCTTCTTTCACAATCTCCTGCCATGGAGTTCCTGCAGGGAGCACAACTACCTTCATATTACGTTCAGCAAGCAGACGCAGGGTATTATATTTAACACCGCAGTCAAGAACAACGACCTTATGCTTCCCTTTATCCGACCAGACATATGGCCTGTCAACTACCTCCTTTACAAGGTCCACTCCCACAATACTCCGGGAACTTCTGACCTTATCCACCATCCTTTCAGGACTGCCCTTTCCGGTAAAGAGCCCCGCCTTCAGTGCTCCCTTTTCTCTGAGCAGAATGGTTACGCCCCTCGTATCAATCCCCTCTATCCCTATCACTCCCTGCTCATAGAGCAGTAAATCAAGGGGCTTTGTAGCCCTCCAGTTACTGTAAACCCTGCTTTTCTCTTTTACCACCAGCCCCTCAAGATGTAACCTGGACGACTCCACATCCTCATTGTTCACACCATAGTTACCTATAAGCGGATAGGTCATAATAACTATCTGACCCTTGTATGAAGGGTCATATAGAACCTCCTGGTAACCGGTCATGCTCGTGTTGAAAACCATCTCACCGTAACTCTCCCCACCGGCGCCAAACGCCTCTCCAACAAGAACAGTACCATCTTCAATAACCAGGTAGCCTTCCATTCAATCCCCTCCCCCGTTCCATGCCGGGGATGGAACGAGGTAGAATTTATTTCCTCACCTTGTAGTTTCCGGTAAAACAAGCCGTGCAGAACCCCTCTTCCGCCAGCCCTGTTGATGAAAGCATGCCGTCAAGACTCAGATAGTAAAGTCCATCAACTCCTATGGTTGCCGCTATCTTCTCAACAGAATGCCTGCCTGCTATGAGTTCTTTTTCAGATGGAAAATCTATACCGTAGAAACACGGGTGCCTGATGGGAGGACAACTCACAGCCATGTAAATCTTTTTCGCCCCCGCCTCCCGCAGATTTCTTATCCTCAACCTGCTTGTCGTACCCCTCACTATTGAATCCTCAAGAACAATTATCTTTTTCCCCTTTATGACATCCCTGATAGGGTTGAGTTTTATCCTGACACCCATCTCCCTTGAAGTCTGAAACGGCTGTATGAATGTTCTGCCTATATAGTGGTTCCTTACGATGCCCATCTCAAAGGGTATCCTTTTCTTCTGCGAAAAGCCGAGCGCTGCTATATTCCCCGAGTCAGGTATGGGAACAACAACATCACCGACAAAAGGGAACTCGTCAGCCAGCCTCTCACCCAGTTTTTTCCTCACATAGTAAACACTCTTCCCGAATATCTTGCTGTCAGGTCTTGCAAAATATATAAATTCAAATATGCACCGTGCAGTGTCCTTTGCCTCTGGCAAGAAAGAACTTCTGAGTCCTTTACTGTCTATTGTCAGAATCTCACCGGAAGAAAGTTCTCTTACATAACGGGCTCCGATAAGGTCAAATGCACAACTTTCCGAAGCAACCACATAACCGCCGTCCAGCCTGCCCAGAGATAAAGGTCTGAATCCCCACGGGTCTTTCACAGCGATAATTCCTTCGGGAGTAAAGATAACGAGAGAAAACGCACCCTTCAGTTGTGAAAGTGCATCTGTAAGTTTTTCCTGAAAAGATGTTCTCCTGGACATAGTTATGAGATGCATCAAAACTTCCGTATCAAGTGTCGTCTGGAAAATACTTCCTTTTTCTTCAAGTTTTCCCCGAAGAACTGCACTGTTAACAAGGTTGCCGTTATGTGAAACTGCATAGTTTTTTCCCCTGTACTCGGCAAAAAACGGCTGTACGTTTTTCAGGGACGAACTTCCTGTGGTGGAATATCTTACGTGGCCTATACCGAAGTTACCCTTCAGACGGGCAATCTCCCCGGACTGAAAAACCTCAGGTACCGTACCCATACCCCTTTTGATGGATACCTGCTTTCCGTCGGAAACAACAATGCCGCAACTCTCCTGACCCCTGTGCTGAAGAGAAAATAACGCAAGGTACAGCATCTCAGCCGCTTTCTTGTTCCCATAAACTCCTGCTATTCCACAGTTTTCTTTTATTTCGCTCATTTTACATAATCCACCACGTTTTTAAAAAATCTGAATCCGTAACCGAACCCATCTCCGTTCTTTTTATCCCTGTGCCAGTCAGGATAAAGATACCTTGAAACAGCCCTCTCCGGATGCGGCATCATACCCAGTACAAGTCCGCTGGCAGAGGTGAGACCTGCTATGTTTGCCTCAGAACCGTTCGGGTTATGCGGATATCCTTTTAGAGTACCATCCGGAGCACAATACCGGAAAATGATGAGTCTGTCATTCTCAATCTTCTTTAGAACATCTTTATTTCCCGTAATCATCTTTCCTTCGGCATGGGCAACAGGAAGTTTTATCACTGGCGGCAGCCCCTTCAAAAAGGGGGAGACACTTTCCTCAATCTTCAGATATACCCACCTGTCCTCAAACCTTGCTGAGTCATTCCATCCGAGAGTCACAGACTGTCTTCCGGGATATGGTAGTATACCTGCCTTCACCAGTACCTGAAAACCATTACATATCCCTATAACAGGTTTTCCTTCCTCAACAAAAAGATTTATGTCGTCACTCAAATTATACCTTATTTCATTTGCAAAGACCTTTCCCGCAGATATATCGTCTCCGTAAGAAAACCCTCCTGGTATCACGAGTACCTGGTAGTCTTTCATCTTCACCTCGCCCTTCTTAATCCTGTTGATATGAATGCGCTGTGGTAATCCTCCTGCAAGACTGAAAGCCCATTCTGTTTCCATATCACAGTTAGTGCCAGCCACCCGCATAACAAGTATTCTCGGCTTTACCATTGCAGCCCTGACCTCCATACTCTTTCCGCTTCTTCAATATCCAGCGAAAAAATCTTCTTTCCACGGTAAGAACACTCTACCCTGTTTGTTTCCAGAACCCTGCCTACCTCTGCAATCTCCATCCCCTTCATAATCTTTTCAAATATATCCCTTCGGGATACGTCAACCTCAATGATAAAACGACCCTGGCTCTCCGAGAATAGAAGGTTTTCAACTGAACAGTCCGGGCAGCCCATCCTGTCAAGAAAAACATCCGCTCCCATACCTCCGCCGAGCGCCATCTCCATAAGGGCAACTGCAAAACCACCATCTGAACAGTCATGACAGGATTCTATAATCCCACCCTTGATGCAAAGATGTATTTTCTTCATCAAAGGCAGTGCTTTTGATGGAACAGGCATGGGAATACTACCTCCACTGGTCCCAAAAATCTGATGATACTGCGAACCGCCCATCTCCCTTCTGGTATTCCCGCATAAATACAAGACGTTTCCTCTTTTTTTAAGGTCTGAGGATACTGTTTTTCTTATATCAGGGACTATCCCTACAGCAGAGATAAGAAGTGTATCAGGTATTGAGGTTTTAACCCCGGTTTTTGCGTCGGTGAAAACATTGTTCAAACTGTCCTTTCCTGAAATAAAAGGAAGTTTGTACTCAAGAGCAAAGTCTCTGCATCCTTTCACACATCTGACAAGCATCCCGAGTTGTCCATCTTCATTCAGGTCCCCCCAGCAGAAATTGTCCAGAATAACCACCTGTTCGGGGTCAGTACCTGCTGCAACGAGATTGCGCAGTGCCTCCTCAATACAGCATCCAGCCATAAGATAAGGGTCAGACTTCCCGTAAAAAGGATTCATACCGCAACCCACGGCGATACCCCTGTAATCATCATAAAAAGGTTTAATAACAGCAGCATCAGAAGGCCCTTTCCCTTCAATACCGGTAAATGGTTTAAGAACCGTGTGTGCCTGCACCTCATGGTCGTATTGTCTTACCACCAGTTCCTTTGATGCCACGTTAGGATTACCGAGTACCCGCAACAAACGCTCTTTCCAGTCATAAGTTTTCATAGAGGATGTTTTTCCCTTAACAGGTTTGCCTTTAGAGAAAAAATATGCCCTCATCTTCTTAAGAGGCAGTCCGTTGTGAAGAAAATCCATCTCAATATCGCATACAGACTCATCCCTGTAATAAAGTTTAAGCCTTCCTGTTTTTATAAAACGTCCTATAACAGTTGCCTCCACGTCTTCACCGGAAAACAATTCCAGAAGTCTTGTTAGATTCCTTTCCGGGACAGAAAGAACCATTCTTTCCTGGGATTCAGAAATCCAGACTTCCCACGGAAGTAAATCACTGCATTTCAGTGGAACCATTTCAAGATTAACCACTGCACCCATATCTCTCCCCATTTCTCCAACTGCGGAGGAAAGTCCGCCTGCCCCGCAGTCGGTTACGGAATTGTACAGACCTTCATCTCTGGCAACCAGGAGCACATCCATCATTTTCTTTTCCACTATGGGATTACCTATCTGCACCACACTGTTAGAGATATCTGCATCAAGACTTGCAGATGAAAAAGTGGCACCATGGATGCCATCGCGTCCTGTCCTGCCTCCTATGATTACAATACAGTCATCCTCAACCACTCTCTTTTCAACCTGTGCCAGAGGTATAACACCCACTGTTCCACAGAAAACAAGACAATTATTCTGATAGCCCCGGTCAAAAACAATTGCACCTGCCCCTGTGGGAATTCCCATTCTGTTCCCGTAATCTCTTACCCCGCTGACCACTCCCCTGAAAATCCTGTGCGGGTGTAGTACCCCTTCAGGTAGTTTTTCATAGGGGGTGTCCGGCATACCAAGACAGAATACATCGGTATTGAGAATCGGCATAGCGCCTTTTCCTGCACCGAGTATATCCCTTATTACGCCTCCTATTCCCGTACCGGCGCCTCCGTAGGGCTCCAGGGCAGAAGGATGGTTGTGGGTCTCTACCTTGAATGCTATTCCGTACTTCTCGTTGAATCTTATGATACCTGCATTGTCCTTGAAGACGGATACACACAGCCCGCTGTTAATATTTTCGGTTGCCTTCTTTATCTCTTTCAGAAGAACGATGCTCTCCTTTGTACCTTCACCTTCTATCTTTTCCGTATATTCAATCTCAGACCTGAAAACCTTGTGACAGCAATGCTCTGACCATGTCTGGGCTATAGTTTCAATCTCACAGTCAGTGGGGTTTCTTCCGGCCTTCTCAAAATAGGCACGAACCGCCTTCATCTCCTCAATCGTCAGTGCCAGAATATTCTTTCTGCTTATTTCAGCCAACTCACTATCTCCGGCACCCAGTATATAAACCTCTGCTGAGTATTTAGACATTTCTGTCCTTTAAGTATGAATAATCCTGTATGATTGGATTCACCAGAACCTCCATACATATGGTATCCACTTCCTTATCGGATATGTTCCCTTTCAGGTAGTATCTCCTGCCGGTCGCAGCCGAAACTAACGATGCCATCCCTGCATCTTTAAGCGCTATCATTATAGTCTCAGCAACGGTATCGGTAACCCCTTTTTTATAAAATACATCCACAATTCTGTATACCCCGATTTTTTCCTTAACACCTTCATCGTTCAGGAAGTATTTCTGAGTAACCGGGTCAACAAGAATATCCTCGGCGATTCGCACCAGTTGTCTCCGGTCCAAGATACCCTCAAAACGGTAGAGTTTGGACGTGAGAACCTCCTTGACCCCGGCAATACCATTCTCCTCAATGCTTATGCGGATTTCCTGGCCAGAAACATCGTAAACCTTCTTTTTATTGCAGACCTCAATAATATCCACCATTGCTCCGTTGGTTCAATAACTGTAAAGTTTGCCGTACGGCCTGTGAGTAATCGGCAAAATCTTAAAAAACTCCTCTTTCATTATATCCCATATGGGAAATGAGAAATAATCGCAGAATCTCCTGACATATGCCTGAATCCTGCCTGAATCATCTTCATCTGCACTGAAAACCCTCACTTCCTTTCCCATCTGATACTCTTTTATCCTTCCTCTAACATATATCACTCCACCGTGCATTCCTGTCCCGATGAAATCTCCAGCAATCTCACCGCCGGTATCCATTCCCAGAAGGATAATCATTCCACCTGCCATGTATTCACCCAGGAATTTCCCGGCTCTTCCACCTATTACTATCACAGGATAAAACTCTCTGTATTCCTTCATATGAATACCGACACGGTAGCCAACACTCCCTTTTACAAAAATCTCTCCACCTCTCATAGAATGTCCCAGAATGTCCCCGGCATTCCCGTGAATTATTATCCTGCCTGAGTTAAGCGTGTTACCCACACCGTCCTGCACGTTGTCATTAACGGTTATCTCAGGTCCGTCCATAAAAACCCCAAGGTCATTTCCGGGCAGTCCGTTTACCGTAATCTTTACACCTGAGCCTTTCAAACCGGCTCCTATATACCTGTGGCCGCAGACCCCTTCAAGGCATATCTTTCTGCAGCCATCTTCAATAGCCCTGTTTATCTTCTCATTAAGAACCCTGTAGTGCATCCCTTCCGCATCTATCCTCATCACTTATCTCCTCCTGTCCTGGAGCGTCGTGCGAAAACTGACTTTCTTCATTAGACCTCAATTCCTTCTCCGGTAACCATATGCTTCCTGTACTCCTTCGGTAAAACAAGCAAACCGAAGTCATCACTCAAGAGTTCCTCCTTAAACTGCGAAACGTCCATCTTTTCTCTTATAATACCCGAAAAAATACCGCTCCTCTCAATCTTTCCCAGGAATATACAACCGACTATTATGTTATTTTTCAGCACAATCTTCCTGTAAAATCCATCCCCTTCTTTTTGTAAAACCTCAAATTTGGGGTTGTCCGGAGGATTCGTTATCCCAAAAGAAATAACGGGTACCCCTGCAATGTCCACCGCATTCATAGGAAACATCCCCCTGTATACACCTTCTCCTCCAGCCATGTTAATACCGGCAATCCTCCCCTGTCTTGCCGCAACCGGCCATATGGCAATAACCGCATTCTTCTCCAGCAGGCTATCCATACCCTCGGCAACGTCACCTGCAGCATAAATACCCTCAAGGTTTGTCTGCATCCGGTTGTCAACTGAGATGCCGCGGTTGCAGACTATTCCGGTATTCCTCACAAGAGCAAGGTTGGGACGCACCCCTACCGCAAGAATAACCAGTTTTGTACTGATTGTTCTTCCTGACCTGAGACGGACCCCTGAGGGTCTGTCGGCGGATGTTTCAATCTCTTCTACAGCATCCTGTTTGAAGACCTCACAGTTTTTCCTCTCTCTCAACACCCTCTCTATAACATCTGAAGACTTCCTGTCCATGGTGGTTGAAAGCAGTCTGTCGGCAAGTTCAACAATATGCACCTTTATCCCTCTTTCAATCAAACCTTCTGTACACTTCAACCCTATAAGTCCACCACCGAGCACAACCGCCTCTTTTATACTGTTTTCTTCTATGTAACCTAAGATTCTCCTTGCATCATCCAGCTTTGTAAAAGTGAAAATGCCTTCCATATCTGCAGAACAACCCTTCAGGTCAGGGATAAACGGTTTACCGCCTGTTGATATGAGCATTCTGTCAAATTCAATAATGCCTTTATCGGTAAAAACCGCTTTACCGGATTTATCAATTCTTTCCGCTTTTGTGCCTGTTAAAAGGTCCACTTCATTTCTGTCATAAAAATCTCTATCCTTGAAATTCAGGTCTTCCTCCCCGAGCCTGCCCCCCAGGTAATACGATATGAGAGGACGGGAATAGTTATAAACATCCTCGTCAGAAATCACGGTTATCTTACCAACCCTGTCAACCTGCCTTATACCCTCAATGCAGTTTACTCCACTTACAGAGTTTCCTATTATCAGATACTTCGTTTTTATCCTGTTCATCTATCAACCTTTTTCCCATCTTCATCAATCAGGTATATTGCCTCGTTGGGACAGTGCTCAACGCAGGCGGGAAACCCCTCCTCTATACATAAATCGCACTTTGATACGACCCTTTTCTCAGTATAATCTATCTTTATAACTCCGAGTGGACAAGCCATCACGCACATCCAGCATCCCACACACCTTTCACTATTGTGAAGGACCTGTCCTGTTTTCTCATCGCGGTACATTGCGCCCGCCGGACAGTTTTCAATGCACGGGGCGTCATCGCAGTGCCTGCACTGAATGGCAAAAGAAAGACTCCCCTTCTCCTCAAAATATATTCCGGATACAGGCCGGGGTTCACTGCCCTTGTATACCTTTATGATATCCCCGCTCTTTGAGTGCCTGGTAATACAGAAAACCTCGCATATCCTGCACCCTATGCAGTATTCTTCTTTTATTGCTATTCTTCTTGCTTTTTTCCCCATAATCACCCTTTTACAAAACAGCGGTTCACCATGACTCACCGGCATGCTTGATGCCCAGAATCTTCAGTTCCTGTTCGCTCAGCCCCACACCCCTCAGATGCTCCCTGTTACCCCTCAAAGACTCAATGGCATTTATACCCATACCTCCAAGCATCTCCTTTATCTCAAGAGACCATGCCCTGAGGAGATTGTAAGCCCCTCTGGCGCCTAACTCGGGGTTCAAACGCCGTGTCAGATAGGGATCCTGCGTCGCAATTCCCCAGTTGCACTTTCCGGTATAACACTTCTGGCAGACGTGGCACCCGAGGGCAATCAATGCAGCCGTACCTATGTAAACCGCATCGGCTCCCAGAGCGATGGCTTTTACAACATCCGCACTCGTCCTGAAACCTCCCGCGGCAATAAGAGATGCCTGATTCCTTATCCCCTCTTCCCTCAGGCGCTGGTCCACAACCGCAACGGCAATCTCTATGGGGATACCCACATTATCTCTTATGACAACCGGAGCAGCACCCGTCCCTCCTCTTATACCGTCAACAGTTATAAAGTCAGCACCAGCCCTCACAATGCCGCTGGCGATGGGTGCAACATTGTGAACCGCGGCAATCTTCACCCCCACGGGCTTTTTGTAGTGTGTTGCCTCTTTCAACGCAAAAATCAACTGTTTCAGGTCTTCTATGGAATATATGTCATGGTGAGGGGCAGGACTGATAGCATCTGTCCCGGCAGGTATCATCCTTGTCAAAGAGATTTCTTCAGACACCTTTTCGCCCGGCAGGTGACCACCTATCCCGGGTTTCGCACCCTGCCCTATCTTGATTTCTATGGCAGCAGCCTTCTGAAGATAATTTTCATTTACCCCGAATCTGCCGCTTGCTATCTGAACAATAACCCTTTCAGCAAATGGATAAAGGTCCTTGTGGAGTCCACCCTCCCCTGTATTCCAGTACACCCCGAAGTCACATGCCGCCTTTGCCAGTGATTTACATGCATTCAGGGATATTGAACCGAAACTCATTGCAGAAAACATTACAGGCGTTTCCATCTCAAGTTGAACAGGAAGAGATTTCTTCAGCATGCGCTCTCCTGTCTTTGTGTTCTCAGAAAACTCAATCCTGTCCGGCTTTCTACCTATGAAGGTCTTCAACTCCATAGGTTCCCTTAAAGGGTCTATTGAAGGATTTGTGACCTGCGAGGCATTGAGCACAATATGCTCAAAATAATTCCTGTACTGTCTGTCGTTTCCCATACCTGTAAGCAGAACGCCTCCGGACTCCGCCTGCCGGATTATCTTGTATACATAGTCTTTCGTCCAGTTCGCGTTTTCTTTTATATCCGAAAGATTTCTCCTTATGGTCAGTGCCCCTGTGGGACAGATATCCTCGCAGAAATGACATCCGACGCACCTTGAACTTTCAGAAGTCAGCCGCTCTGTCTCCTCGTCGTATATGTGCACGTCGTTTGCGCAAACACGCACGCATGCCTGGCACTTTATGCACCTGTTTTCATCTCTCTCCACAACAAATTCAGAAGCAGTTTTTGCCTTAGCCATTTTGCAGTTTTCCCTCCGCCGCTCCCCCCTCCCTTGAGAGGAGAGAGCCAGGGTGAGGATGAGATAATTGTGACGCCGTATGTCTCTTTGCAATTACCGGCTGTCCAGCCTCAGGCATCCAGACCTTATCGGGTCTTTTGCATAACAGCCTTATGGCGGATTCCTCAGATGCCAGATAAACAAATTCACCGTTTTCTGCTGCAACCAGAGGTCTCAATTTAACCCTGTCATTCAGACCAAACATATGATTTGAATCAGCCACTATTATCGCAAAGGGACCGTTTATCAGCGCTGATGAATAAATCATTCTCAGTGCAGTCAGAAATTTTCTTTTTTCTGTGTTGCTTTCCCTTTCTATTTCACTCCATAAAGGAGCAGCCAGTATGTTTGCTATCAGTTCAAAATCAATCTTATGCTTCCTGTACAGAAGGTCAAAGAGATAGGTTATAACCTCGGTGTCTGTAAAGAAGGTACAGTAATAACCGGCATTCTCAAGGTATCTCCTGTTGATGTCATAGGAAGATATCTCTCCGTTATGTACAACTGACCAGTCCAGTATCCCGAAAGGATGAGCGCCCCCCCACCATCCGACTGTGTTGGTGGGAAAACGGTTGTGTGCGGTCCATATGTATCCGCTGTAATCGCTTATACCGTAGAACTCACCTATCTCACCGGGATTGCCCACCCCTTTGAAGATACCCATATTTTTACCCGAAGAGAAAACGCAGGCGCCCTCAAAATTTCTGTTGATATACATGGCAGATTTTATCACGAGGTCATCGTCTGCAATCAATTCCCGGGGGCGCCTGTCTTTTATATTCATAAAATACCTGTGCAGAACAGGAATGTGCTTCAGGGTTTTTATCTTCTTTACCGGAATCGGTTCATGATGAACGATATCAAATACTGATTTAAGATACTCTTCCACAGTCTCCTTTGCATTGTTCTCATCGTACATAACATGGAAACACCAGTTATCCCTGAATTCGGGGTATATTCCGTAACCCGCAAATCCCGAACCCAGCCCGTTGCCCCTTTCCGTCATACTGCATATGGAGGTCATTATACTGTCTCCAGAAAATATCTTGCCGTCTCTGTTCATTATCCCGGAAACACCACAACCTGAGGAAATTTTCTCTCTCCTTTCTCTCTCTTTAAGTGCCCTGTATTCCATTCTCCACCTCTTCTCTCTCTCCCATGTTCTGCCAAACTTATCTCTGCTTTCGTTTTATTTCTTTCTCCCTCTCCCTTGAGGGGAGAGGATTCAGGTGAGGGTGGCTTTTTATAAAACAGGGAGATATGTCCCCAGTTCATACGGATGTACCCGCTTCCTGTACTCATCCCACTCTATCCTCTTTGCAGCGATAAGGTTGCTGAATATGTGGTCACCCAGAGTTTCCTTCAAAAGACTGCTGGATTCTGCAACATCTATTGCCTCTATTAAACTGCCGGGCAGGCATTCCACACCCAGTTCATTCATCTCTTCAGGCGTCAGGTGATACACATCCCTCTCCAGCGGTTCTGTCAGAGAATGTTTATTCTCTATTCCCTTCATCCCAGCAGAAAGCATACACGCAAACGCAAGATACGGGTTGCAGGCAGGGTCGGGAGAACGGAACTCCACGCGTGTTGACTTCTCTTTGCCCGGCTGGTACATTGGGACCCTCAGCATTGCACTGCGGTTACGCCGTGCCCAGCAGATGTACACAGGTGCCTCGTATCCGGTGACAAGCCGCTTGTAGGAGTTCACCCACTGGTTGCATACCAGTGTTATCTCCCTTGCATGCTTCATTATCCCGGCTATGTAGTGTTTCCCTTCCTCAGACAGGTGATATTTGTCTGACGCATCAAAAAAAAGGTTTTT
>CAYORP010000132.1:0-5236 GCA_964406415.1 uncultured bacterium | reverse complement strand
TCTTCCCGAGGGACGTATATCCTGTCTTTGCAATTTTTCTCAGACTGCCCTCTGGCGACGTTGACGCAAATATCCATCCTTCCAAAAAAGAGGTCAAACTGAAGGATGAACCTTACATCGCTTCCGCTCTCGGTGACTTCTGCCGGGAGGTTCTTCTCAGCAGAAGTAAGGTAACGGCAGTGAGGAGAGAAAGTATTTATTTTGACAGGAATCTATCAGTGTCCCTGCCAGGAGAGAATGTTCCCGCATCTGAAAGACAGGGGTTGGAGTCTCTCTTTAACAGGGCAGGGTTACATGAACAGCCGGAAATTGAGATTAATGAAACCATAAGATTCAAACTGCAGGAAGCAATTTATATAGGGAGTTACAGAAACAAGTACCTTTTTTTTGAATCAGGGGATTCACTTCTTGTTATGGACCAGCATGCCGCCCACGAGAGGATAAACTATGAACTTCTGAAAAAACAGTTTGAAACAGGGAAGATAGATATACAGCGGCTGCTCACACCCTTATTGATGAAACTCAGTTCCGAAGAGATGTCCGTATGGGAAGATGGTAGTATGAAGATGGAAGAGGTGGGATTTCTGACTACAAGGTGGGATGATGGTTCTATCGCCCTGCACGGTTTTCCTCAGGTTATAAAAAACCCTGAGATGGCTGTAAGAAGTATCCTTTCAGAGGGGCAGGTTGAAAAATGTGATAGAGATACCCTTGCGAGGAGGGCCTGCAAGAGTTCTGTGGTTGCTGGTGAAAGGATTAAGCCCGAAGAGTCGATTTACATAAAAAATGAACTGTTAAGGTGCGAGGTCCCGTTTGTCTGTCCGCACGGACGTCCCACCGTTGTAGAATTTTCCGAGTCCTTCTTTGACCGCCAGTTCCTCCGGTAAAATTTTTCATCTATTTCTTGACACTACCATTGTTTTTTGTGACCAAATTTGATTTTCTTTTGAGGGGAGAAATATATTTCAAGGATACGTGCCAGGACCTGCTTGCCCCTGTCATTGGCGTGGCAGATATCGCGGTGAAACCAGTGATGAGGTTTTTTAGAGACTGCAAGATATTTATTCCAGACAGTTGCCATATCAATATATTCCACATTTATCTCTTTTGCCAGTCCGGCAAGAGATAGACCGAATTTTATCTGCGGGTGGTCCGCCGGATATTCCATTTCCGGCAAAGGAATATCCGGATTATGTTCATCATATTCACGCCAGTCTTTCCATACAGGCCCGCTCATAAGGATTATCTCACAGGAGAGATGTTCTCTTGTCATATTGATTACGTTGCGGATTACATCTATGTTTCCACCATGGGAGATACCTCCAATGAAGAGCAGGTCCGGCTTTTTGTCAGATACGTATTCCCTGAAATGTTCGGGTTGCTCGTAATACTGGCACCCTGTACCTCCGCGCACCGAAGGAATAATCTGTATGTCCGCTTTCGGATATATCCGTTTTACAAGAACCTCAAAGTTGGAATTATTGGTATCGTTCACAATGCTGTCTCCAAGCATAACCCATCTTGTGACTTTCCCTCTTTTTAGACCATCCATGGTTCCGGGTATGAATTTCCACCTGTCCGGTGGGGGATTGTAATGCACTGCCGGAATGCTCCGGTATAAAGTATCCGCCCATCTGCATGCGGTGTCTCTGTCAATCTGTTCAACTTTTACGCTGTCAATTTTTAAGTTGCCGGATATAAAAACAATACTTGCCTTCACAGCATTTTCCCTGCCGCGATATATAAGGGAGTGATTTTTCCATCTGACAGATTTACAGATACTGCCATAGTTATCTGCAGCGAGTTCTTTTCCATCTGCATCATAAAAAAAGACTGCGTAACAACCCGTGTTGTTTTCGACTTTTGACCGGAAGGTTAACCTGTAATACCTGAATGGTTCACACTGAATTTCAGGGGATGTCCATCTTACTCCGTCGTCAGTTTTTAAAAGTACTTTCATAGCGTGCCTTTTTTAGCCCCTCGCAGTTTTCGGGAGGTTGTTCATAATTGTAAAACATAAAAATTTATTCTGTCAAGAAAGGGGTCAAATTTTTTTTGCTTCTTTATTGAATTGACAGGTTATAAATATGTGTGATAAAACTCTAAATAGGAGACGCCTATGAAAAATCCCCCCGCACCCCCCATTTACCAAAGGGGGAAGAGGGGATTTGGGAGTACAAAAAAATGTCTACTCTACAAAATAAAAGACCGAATGTTATATTCATACTTTCTGACGACCAGGGATACTGGGCAATGGGTTGTGCCGGTAACAAGGAGATACAGACCCCCACTCTTGATAAACTTGCGGCAGAAGGGGTAAGGTTTGAGAATTTCTTCTGTACATCTCCTGTCTGTTCACCCACAAGGGCTTCGTTGCTGACCGGACGCATACCTTCACAGCACGGTGTTCATGACTGGCTTTCTGCAGGCAACACAGTTGCAAGGTATGAACCTGCACGCAATGGAGAACTGACTGAATATCTTAAAGAACAGCCCGGTTATACAGATTTTCTTAATTCTGCAGGCTATTACTGCGGAATCAGCGGGAAGTGGCATCTTGGAGACAGTTCGCATCCACAGAAAGGATTCAGGTTCTGGCGCGTACATGCCAAGGGAGGCGGACCGTATTACAATGCTCCCATGGTTAAAAATGGCAGGGTATATGAAGAGCCGCGCTATGTTACCGATGCTATTACAGATAATGCCCTAAAATTCCTGGAAAGCAGAGTGAAGGACGATAATCCTTTTTATCTGAGCGTCCATTATACCGCTCCCCATAATCCATGGGGGCGCGAACAACATCCTGTTGATATTTTTGATTCTTATTATGAGAACTGTCCGTTCAAATCAGTCCCGGATAATCTGCCGGTTCCTGAATGGGTTAAAGATATAAGAATTCCGGTGAAAGATGCGGAAAAGCGACGAAAATATCTCAGTGGATACTATACGGCAGTGACGGCAATGGACAGAAATATAGGAAGGATTTTAAACTATCTGGAGGAACATAATCTTAAAGATAATACCCTTATTGTTTTTAGCGGGGATAACGGTATGAATATGGGACATCACGGACTGTACGGTAAAGGTAATGCAACCTTTCCTCTCAATATGTACGAAGGCTCGGTGAAGATTCCCTTTATTATTTCACTGCCGGGATACATTCCACAGGGCATTACAAATTCTGCTTTACTGAGCCACTATGACTTTATGCCCACACTGCTGGACTATCTTTCAATTGAGAATCCCGGAGAAAAACTTCTGCCGGGGCGCAGTTTTGCAAAGATTTTGCGCGGAGAGAATTTTCAGGAAAAGGAATATTTTGTCATATATGACGAGTACGGACCAGTAAGAATGGTGCGCACAAAATACTGGAAATATATCCACAGATATCCATACGGACCTAATGAACTGTATGACATAAAAAACGACCCCTTTGAAACAAAGAATTTTGCAGGAGTTCCTGAATATTTAAAGAAAGAGAAAGAGATGAAAGGTTTACTCAGAGATTGGTTTTTACACTATGTCAAACCTGACCGTGACGGAATATATGAACCAGTTACAGGGCTTGGACAGACAGACCTTTGTGGAAAGGATTGAACTTCCTTTATAATAGTAAATCCTCACTGAAGCCCAGGGCGAAGCCTGTTTCCGAGCAATGAAATTACTGCCCTTTTGCCCTGTTAATTACGACGTGGTTCAGTGAATACTCACTTATAATATTGGCAGGTACGTATCCAGTTCATACGGATGTACCCGCTTTCTGTATTCATCCCACTCTATTTTCTTTGATGCTATAAGATTGTTAAAAATGTGTTCACCGAGTGTCTTTTTCAGTAACTGACTTGTTTCAGATATTTCAATTGCCTCTATAAGACTTCCGGGTAGAGATTCAACCCCAAGTTCCTTCATTTCTTCAGGCGTCAGGTTATACACATCTTTCTCCAGAGGTCCTTCCATAGGATACCTGTTTTCTATGCCTTCCATACCTGCAGAGACCATACACGCAAAGGCAAGGTAAGGGTTGCAGGCAGGGTCAGGTGAACGAAACTCCACGCGCATTGACTTCTCCTTGCCCGGCTGGTACATTGGGACCCTCAGCATCGCACTGCGGTTACGCCGTGCCCAGCAGATGTACACAGGTGCCTCATATCCGGTGACAAGCCGCTTGTAGGAGTTCACCCACTGGTTGCATACCAGCGTTATCTCCCTTGCGTGCCTCATTATCCCGGCTATGTAGTGTTTCCCTTCCTCAGACAGGTGATATTTGTCTGACGCATCAAAAAAAAGGTTTTTCTCTCCTTTGAATATAGACTGGTGCGTGTGCATACCCGAACCATTAACACCGAATATCGGCTTGGGCATAAAGGTTGCATACAACCCCTTCAGTTGTGCTATTTCTTTCACCACCATACGGTATACCATTACCGTATCGGCCATCGTCATACCGTCCTTGTAACGCAGGTCTATCTCGTGCTGTGACGGGGCAACCTCGTGGTGTGAATACTCCACGTCTATCCCCATCTGCTCAAGGGTCAGTATCGTCTCCCTGCGCACCTCATTGCCTGCATCAAGGGTGGTGATGTCAAAGTAGCCGCCCTCATCAAGCAGTTCGGTTGACCTTTCGTTTCTGAAGATGAAAAACTCCAGTTCCGGTCCCACGTAAAAGGTATATCCCTTCTTTGCCATCTTATCCATCTGTTTTTTCAGGATGTACCTTGAATCTCCTTCGTAGGGTGTCCTGTCAGGGTTCAGTATATCGCAAAGCATGCCCGCAACCGCCTTCTCTCTGGGTCTGTAAGGCAGTATCGTGAAGGTCCTGGGGTCAGGCATCGCCACCATATCAGATTCGTCTATGCGTGCAAATCCCTTTATTGAAGAACCGTCAAAACCCATGCCGTTCTCAAGTGCATTCTTCAACTCTTCGGTGGTAATTGTAAAGCCCTTCATCTGCCCTGTGATGTCAGCAAACCACAGTCTTATGAACTTTACGTCATTTTCCTTTGCCATATTTACTACATCGCTTTTTTTAAGGTTTTTGCTGTTCATAGTTTATCTCCGTTGTCCACAATTTTACCATTTATACCTGTAAAACAAAAGTTTTTTTATTGGAAAGTGCGTTTTGAAGGACTTGATATTTTCTGAGAAAAAGATATACTTTATTATAATAGGAATAATGCATCAGATTCTGCAGTAAAATTCAATAATAACAAATAAGTAAAGGAGAAAAATAAAATAA
>CAYORP010000131.1:0-5761 GCA_964406415.1 uncultured bacterium | reverse complement strand
AAAAAAGGAGATATCTTTTATAAACTTTTCACTGAAACAAATGAACCAGTTTATAAAACATCCGCAGAGAACTCTTATCTGTATGCACTTTCGTTAAACCCACGGTTATCTGCTGTATACAGGAAACTTGCTTTTCTTTATGAATACTCAGGTAAAAAGGAATCAGCCGAACGGATGTATTTAGACCTGCTTTATAATTATCCGAATAAAAAACAGTATAATATGGAAACTGCTCTGTTTTATAAAAAAATAGGTGATGAAAAAAAGTTTCTACATTTTTATGGACTCAGTGAAGAACTGCCGGCTGTTACTGTAGAAGAATCAATTATGGTTGAAGAGTATAAAAAATGGATAGAATTGCAGAAGTAGAGATACGAAGGACGGAAAGACCCCAGCATTTCAGGCTTCCTCATGATATGGACCTAAAAAAGGGCGAATTGTGCATCGTTGAACTAACACAGGGAACCGTTGACTATGGTAAAGTTTACAACATACTGGAAGGGAAACCACTTTTAACAACGCTTTCAGGCAAAATCCTTAGAAAATTAAATGAAAAAGATTTTGAAGTAATTAAAGAGAACACAAGAAAAAAAATAGAAAGTCTTGAAATCTGCAGGGAGAAAATTGCAGCGCACAAACTCTCTATGAAATTGGTTGATGCGGAATATTCTTATGATAAAACCCGAATCACTTTTTATTACTGGGCAGAAGCAAGAATTGATTTCAGAACACTTGTAAAAGAACTGGCAAAAATATTCAACTGCCGTATAGAAATGCGCCAGATAGGTCTCAGGGATGAAGCCAAAATAAAAGGGGGATACGGTATCTGCGGTTACCCTTTATGCTGCGCAACCTTTCTGAAAAAATTTGAACCTGTAACAATGCGTATGGTTAAAAACCAGAAACTGCCTCTTGATATGAACAAAATTACGGGACAATGTGGAAGATTACTTTGCTGTCTCGGTTATGAAGACGATATGTACAAAAAAGAAAAATAAAAAAATGAAGTTCTATATAACCACACCTCTCTATTATATAAATGCTGAACCGCATATTGGACATACCTATACAACAATTGCGGCTGACACTCTGGCAAGGTTTTACAGGATGTCAGGTTACGATGTCTTTTTCCTTACAGGAACGGATGAACACGGACAAAAAATATACGAGGCAGCAAAAAAACAGGGTATAACTCCAGAACAACTTGCTGACAGAAACTCCGGGATATATAAAAAACTGTGGGACGACCTTAACATTTCTTATACAAGATTTATACGGACAACCGAGCGAGTGCATAAAGAGGTGGTTAAAAAGGTTTTCAGCAAACTGTTAGAAAATGGAGACCTCTATAAGGGAACATACACAGGCTATTACTGTGTGCATTGCGAGAGTTACTTTATACCGGAAGACGAAAACAACCCGCTGTGTCCGGATTGTAAAAGAATGATGAGTAAAATATCGGAGCCATCTTATTTTTTCCGTATTTCTAAATATGCAGGAGCACTTCAAAAACACATTGAAAAGAGCAATTTGATAAAACCTGACTTCAGGAAGAATGAAATTCTCAACCTCATAAAAACAGGGTTGTATGATGTCAGTATAACCAGAAAAAACGTTGAGTGGGGAATACCCTCACCCACTCCTGAGCAGTACACCATATACGTATGGTTTGACGCCCTTTTGAATTATCTCAGCGGTATAGGATACCTGCATAATGATGAGATTTTTGACAGATACTGGCCTGCAGACGTACAATTTATAGGGAAAGACATCATTAGATTTCATGACATAATATGGCCGAGTATACTTCTGGCACTGGATTTACCAATCCCGGATACCATATTTGCCCACGGATGGTGGGTAATTGGTAAAGATAAAATTTCAAAATCAAAAGGAAATGTTATCTCACCGCAGAAACTCATAGGTGAATACGGTCTGGATGCTTTCAGATTTTTCCTGATGAGAGAGATTCCTTTTGGCTCAGATGGAGAATATTCAGACGAAACCTTTAAAAAGAGGTACAACAGCGACCTGGTAAATGACCTGGGAAACCTATTAAACCGAACGGTAAACCTTGTTGAAACAAAACTCTCAGGCATCCTAAACACGGTCACCCCCGAAAAAGAACTTGTTGAACTGAACCGTGATATTTATAAAAACTACGCAGAAAAAATGCAGGCTATTTCATTCTCCGAAGCCCTTGAAGAAATATGGAAACTTGTTTCTTTTCTGAACAAATTTCTAGATGAAAAAACGCCATGGAGAGAAGGGTGCAGCAACGTAAACCAGATAATTTATAACGTCGTTTACGGAATAAAGGATATAGCATTGTTACTCGCACCGTTTGTTCCTTCTACATCTCAAAAAATATGGAATATTTTAGGGTTACAGGAGAATCCTTCGGAAAAAAGACTTGCTGCTTTTGGAGAAAAACTTCCAGATGTTTTGAAAATAAACAAAAGAGAAATACTGTTCCCGAGAAAAAAATGAACCCCAGCCTTTTTAATTATACCTCTAAAAGAGGGAAACGGGCACACGAACGAGAACAGGGGGTTATAAAGCACACAAAAGGGAGGCCGAGTGAAACCTGTTTATAAAAGATTTATCCTTAAACTGTCTGGCGAGGCATTGCAGGGGAAAAACGGCTTTGGCATAAACTCCGATGCATTGACCTCTATTGCCGATGAGATAACAGAAGTCTGGAAAATGGGCTGTGAAATCGGAATTGTGCTGGGTGGAGGTAACATATACAGAGGAAGTGCCAGAGACAAAAAAATCGTAGACCCTGTTACAGCAGACTACATTGGAATGCTCGCAACGGTTATGAACGGTCTGGCACTGCAGAACGCTCTGGAGAAGAATAGACTGGAAACAAGGGTACAGAGTGCTTTTGACATGAAACAATTCTGCGAAATGTACATAAGAAGACGGGCTATAAGACACCTGGAAAAGAAAAGAATAGTTATTTTTGTTGGCGGGACAGGAAACCCGTATTTTACAACCGATACCGCAGCCGCTCTGAAAGCGATAGAGATAGGTGCAGAAACCATTCTTAAAGCAACCAAGGTTGACGGGATATATTCTTCCGACCCCATCCTGCATCCTTCTGCAAAGAGATATGATATTCTCTCTTACATTGAGGTTTTGCAAAAACGTCTGAAAATAATGGATGGTTCTGCAATCTCTCTGTGTATGGACAATAAAATTCCAATAGTCGTTTTTAACCTCTTTGAAAAAGGGAACCTGAAGAAAATAGTTATGGGTAAAGGGAAGAAAACCATAGTAAAATGACAGAGAGTGTCGGATTGCCACGGCAAAAAACGCCTCGCAACGACAGAGAGTGTCGGTTCGGGGTAAAGGAGCAGATATGAAAGCAAAAATATTCGGAGAGGCACAGAAAAAAATGGAAGGGGTTGTCAACTTCTTTAAAAAAGAGGTCGGTAATCTCAGAGCCGGTAGGGCATCGCTGTCACTCCTTGAAGGTATAACAGTAGAATATTATGGTTCAAAAATGCCTGTAAACCAGATTGCTACCATCACCATACCTCAGCCGCAACTGATTGTTATACAGCCCTGGGATAAAAACTTTATTGGTGAGATAACCAAAACCATACAGAGCAGTAACCTGGGACTTAATCCCATTTCGGATGCCAATACGATAAAAATTTCCATACCCCCCATAAGTGAAGAACGGAGGAAAGAACTCGTAAAAATACTTAATAAGATGGGTGAGGAAGCAAAGGTGGAAATCAGGGAAATCAGACGAAAAGCCAATGAAGAACTCAAAAAGGGAGAAAAGGAAAAGACTGTATCTGAAGACGATATGTACAAAGGAATAGATGAAATACAGAAAATAACGGACAAAGCCATAAAAGAGATAGATGATAAAACTGAAGAAAAATCCAGAGAAATAATGGAAGGCTGATGAAGAAATTCGTGATAGCCATAGATGGACCTGCCGGTTCCGGTAAAAGTACGGTAGCAAAGACCATCGCTTCAAAACTTGGTTTTCTTTATGTTGATACTGGCGCAATGTACCGTGCACTCACACTGAAAGCCACTGATAGAAAGATCCCTTTCTCTGATAAAAAAAAACTGATTGAGATGGCACGCTCTACAAAAATAGAACTCTGCCCTGAAGATAGTAGATACAGTGTTTTTCTTGATGGTAAGAACGTAAGTGAGAAAATAAGGACGGAAGAAATAAGTAAAGCCACCCATTTTATTGCCTCCATACTTCCCATAAGAGAAATCCTGTGGGAGATGCAGAGAAAATACAGAGAAAAATACAATATAGTGATGGAAGGTAGAGACATTGGAAGTAAGGTTTTCCCTGATGCACAGTTAAAGGTTTTTCTTGATGCAGGCGTGGCGGAACGGACAAGGAGAAGATACCTGCAATTGAAAGAGATGGGCATAGAAAGCAACATCAATGAGATAGAAAAAGAGATTGAACTGAGAGATAGTAAGGACAGACAGAGAAGTATCTCGCCTCTCATCAAACTTCCTGATGCTATTTACATAGACACAACAGGTCTAACCATCTCTCAGGTTGTTGGAAAAATTCTTTCCCTTCTACCCGGGGAAAAATTCCCCGTTTAAACAGAAAAAATAACCATAATTTTAATTTTGAGTTCTGACAGAAGTTTAGTAATCCACTGAAATCCGACATAGACGGTGCAATATGAAGATTGAAATTATAGGCACAGAATCTCTGGGTGTGCGTGGTCTATCCTGTTTTGTGGAAAGTAGCATGCATAAAATTCTCATTGACCCGGGGATAGCCCTGGGGTATACAAGATATTCACTTCTTCCCCACCCGTTTCAGGTAGCCGTTGGCGAGAGGATACGGGAGAAGATTATAAGAAGGTGGTGTGATGCTACAGATGTTGTAATCAGTCACTTTCACGGAGACCATACCCCTCTGACAGATGCCAATCCATACCAACTTAGTCTGGAGAGAGTAATCCACTTAAACACCAAGGTAGGAATTTTAACCAAAGATATTACAAAACTGTCTGATATTGAAAAGAAACGTGTAGAATCTTTTCCTTCTTGCATAAAAAACCGGCTGGTTACTGTTGAAGGAAAAAGCAGAGGATATATAGACTTTTCAATAACTGTCTCACATGGACAGGAAAGTGAAAAATCACAAAAAGTGATGATGACAAGAATTAAAGAAAGAAATTACACATTTGTCCATGCTTCAGACATTCAACTTCTTAATGATGAGTCTATTTCCAAGATTATATCGTGGAAACCCAATATAGTGCTTGCCGCTGGTCCTCCTCTTTATCTGCCTGATTTCTCTGAAAATCTGGAGGAAATAGCATGGGAAAATGCTAAAGAACTTGCCTACCACACAGATACCCTGATTCTTGACCATCACCTGATGAGAAGTGATGAAGGAATTGATTGGCTAAAACGTCTATCGTCTGAAACTGGAAGAAACGTCATCTGTGCAGCCGATTTTATGGGAAAACCGCGTATGCTGCTTGAATCTGAACGCAGAGAGTTATATGAAAACATACCTGTTGCTGAAAACTGGCATAAGGATTATGCCGAAGGAAAAACTGATACCGAGTATTACTGGAACTTCGGGGAAAAAATATACGGGAAGTTATCTATTTAACTTTGCATTCCACAGACTGAAATTCCGACATAAGGGCAAGAGAAAAGAAAGCGGTTTCGGTGCTCGGAAACAGGCAGAGCCTTGGGCTTCAGTGCAGATAAGAACTACGGTGAAATCGTCCTCTCGGAG
>CAYORP010000130.1:0-7721 GCA_964406415.1 uncultured bacterium | reverse complement strand
CCCTGTTTTTTTTATCAAGGAAGACCGAGCCGTGCATCTGCCCGGTCAGTCCTAACCCTTTTATATCCGACGGGCTGATGCAGGATTCATTGATAGTTTTTTTAATACTTCTTACGGTTGCAGACCACCAGTCGGAGGGATTTTGCTCTGCCCATCCAGGTCTGGGCGTAAAGAGAGGATATTCTTCGGTGTCAGAAGAAACGACAACACCTTCCCTGTTAATAATCACTACCTTGACCCCGCTGGTTCCTACATCCAGTCCCATCAGATATTCCATTTTTGTCCCAGATTAAGAATTTACTCTACCACTACCCACTTTTTTACTGTTTTATTTCAGTCTGCGGGGGATATATGTAATTAAGATACCTGTCCGCCACCCTGCTTTCTACCGTGTCTCCCCTGTGTACGTAAATCCTGTAATTCAGCATTAGTTCTTCAAATGCCGGTAGAATATATGTGCCTGTTATTTTCTTGTTGGCCGTAAAGTCTGACAGGCCGAAGAAATTTGCCGTAAAAAGCCCGTAACTTCTTATGTGCCAGTACGTCGGGTGCCTGAAATTTTTCTGTTGGTCAAAGATGGAAATTCCGCACATCACGCCTTCTACCTCGCCGCAGTAATCACACCACTCCGCTCTTTTACCCCAGCACTCTGTTTCTCCTCGTCCTCCGTAAGCATTTACCATTCTGCCGCCGTTGCGTTCTTCCATTACGGGATTTATCCGGATGCTCAGCAAGCCGGATTCTTTCGTGTCTTTGAACACCACCTCGCCCTCACTTGCCCGCAGGATTATCTTATGGTCAATGATTCTGTTTTCTTCAGGGAGGTTATAAACTGTTATAATTCTTTCTTCTTCAAGAATTTTTTTGTTGTTGTTGCTCACCCAGTCGTTTGCAGAGTGTATCCTGCCGAAGACCGGACCTGATACCAACTCAACGAACTTTTTATGAATGGTCCTGCCGTGTCCGGGTTCTTCAGACCAGTTGTCGGTTCCGTTTACATCACCGTGAGATACCCAGATTCCCCTGTGGTGTATATGGTCCATTTTTTCAGGATTTCCTTCCGATGCCGGCGTCCTCAGGACTGATTTCCCTTCAGGACCTACCACAGGAAATAAGAAAGGACGTACATTTTTGTCAGAATAGTTGTAAGAGGTGAAGAACTGCTCGTTAATAAAAATGTCAATAGTCCCTTCACTTTGTTTATCGGTCAGTTTTACCATGGCAGGAGCTTTCTCTGTGTTTTTTACTGCCATTTTCACCTCTTCACCGGGTTTAATTGCCGGGGTTATGAAAACAAGACCATTTTCCCCGTTTTCCTCAACTGTCTGCCCGTAAAACTCCTCCTTCCCACGTGACAGAAGATACGTCCCTTTTCCTCCGTTCCACTCCACTGTCAGTGGAGAATTTACAAACTCTCTATTTGCTCCGTTTTTAACTGTCAACTCTGTCATTTCAAGTTCCTCCTATACAAACCTTTTAAGATATTCAATGCTCTTTTTTGCAATTACCTCGGCTCCCGCTGAAAAATCAAATACCTCAACCGAAAGCCATCCGTCGTACCCTGCGGATTTAAGCGCCTCAATAATAGGCTTATACTCCACATCTCCGAAACCCGGTCCTTTGAGGTTTTTATCGTTGACATGGAAGTGTTTCAGATGATTTCTGTTGTCTTTTATTATGTCAGGTATTGCCTTTGTTTCGTCACTCATTGCTTTTACGTCCAGGTGAAGTTTTAGATATGGATTATTGATTTCCTCTATTATCTCCACTGCCTGTTCAGCCGTGTTGATGAAGTTGGTTTCCGTTCTCGCCAGGGGTTCCAGGCACAAAAACACCTTTTGTTTTTCGCATTCATTTAGAACCCTTAACAGGACCTCCCTGACGTTGTTTTTGACCTGGCCTACGTTCTGTCCTGCACCTATGTTCCTCTGCTTGGGAGAGCCGAAGACCATTATATCCCCGCCAATTTCGGATGTGAACCTTGCCAGTTTGCACAGGTAGTCTGCAGTTTTTTCCCTTATTTCCCTGTCATTCCCGGATACAGAGAGACCTTCGGGTTTTACCAGCAGCCAGTGTGTGCCGATTATATTTATCCCGTATTTATCTGAGGAGTCTCTTATCAGTTTTATGGTTTCCGCAGGTACCTCGTCAACGCTTTCTGCCAGAGTGAAAGGTGCTATCTCAAGCCCCTCATATCCCGTTTCTTTCAAAAACGGAAAGATATTTTCCGTCTTCCATCCTTTGAATATCTCATTGCAGATTCCAAATCTCATAATTGCCCTCCTGTTTTTTCCCCGGGTATAAGATTAAAAAGACAACAGTATGTTTATACTGTTCGTCTATCTTCCTCCATAATTTTAAATCCAATCAGAGTAGCAAAATCTTTAATTTTTTCTCTGTGGTTACCGAGGGTTGCTGCCCGGTGGATTCCATATTCATCTGGAGATTGGTGATTTTGTAATGCTTCTATGTCATCAACCTTAATTATTACCTTGGTTCTACACGCTATATCATCTAAATTTTTATAAAGAGCATAACCATCCACAGTTTTACCCGTGGAAATCAATATTTTCTTATGGAGTACATCAATCGTCCAGAAAGTAACAGGTTCGTCTATAGGCCAGTGTACCTGTAATCCAGTAGAAGAACCAGCCTTCTGAGTATCTCTAACAGGACTTTCTGCATGACTTAATATAACATAGGGGACCCTTCTTTCATCTCCATATGGATTGATTGGTGCACCACAGTGAAAAAGAATAGCGGTGGAATTATATCTGTCAATGGTGAGGTCGCCCAGCATACTTGGTCTGCCAGTTATAAAATATCCTGCCAGTTCGGTAACCATTATATCCATATGGTCCTGGCAGGTAGCCTGAATCCCTCTGGTCTTAAATCCACACTCAATACCTAATCCAGGATGTATAATATCTTTCAGTCCTCCACTTGCGCTGACTGAGCGCATAACCGTAGATATTGCGTTGCAGTTATATTTTTCCCTCAAGATATCAAAGGCAAGGTACGCTCTGGCTGATTTTATTATCTCTGATTTTGCCGCAGTTACTTTATCCGCTTCCTTCATCCACTTTTCGGCAATTTCTTCTGCTCTATTTTTGTCAGTCTTACTATATGTTTCATAAAATTCTTCAGGTTTGACCCTGATAATATCTGTTCCAAGTCTATCTTTTAACGCTTTAATATAGCGTTCGTTGTGGTTTCTGGGCCAATGCCTCAGGTTATCATGTCCATGATAATTATCAATGGAGAAATAATCATTAGTGGACAACTGTAGTATTCTTGACATCTTTAATTTTCTGATGGAATGGATTAGTCCAATTTTATATAACAGGTCATTGAGCATTCCTTCAGCAGAGGAAGTAAGATTTCCTCTGTCCAGTTCAGCGGTCAAAATTTTGCCATTTTTATAGTCAGGATTCCCCTCCCATATACTCTCTGGTTCCTTCCCTGTTGCATACAGTTTATAAGGTGTATGAAGTGAGGAGAAAAGGTTATATACAACTATTGTGGGTAACCCGCTGAATGCCAACCTGTATTCACCATGTATATCACCGATGATAACCACACCATCTATACCCTCTTTTGCATCTTCTAATTCATTATAAATCTTCTCTATAGAAACGGTTGAATCTGTCATATCTCTGACGATAAATTCTGTTCTATTAAACCTGCTTTGAAATTTATCCGAGAGTAGTTTATTACTGGTGAAAGATGTTGACTTTAAAAGTTTTTCACCACCACCCAGATAGCCACCTTTATCCATAAATAGCATATATATTCTGGCATTTTCTTTCATCTTTTGTTTACTCCTTTTATAATTGCCCTCCTGTTTTCTTCTTTCTCAAAAAGGTTGGCGTGTCAAGGTCTACATCTTCTTTTTCTTCTCTGGTGAGAGGCAATTCTTCGGGTTTCTTTTCCTGAAAAGATTTTCTTGAAGGACCTTCTGTTCTTGGTCTGCCGCCGATACCCGTGGCAAGGAGCGTTATGTATACCTCATCTTCCAATTGCGGGTCAATTGTTACACCCAGAACCTTTGATGGGCAGGATATCCTTGTCTGGATAAGGTTCATTGCTGCCCCGATTTCTTTCAGGGTAAGGTCCTTGCTGCCGGTTATGCTTATCAGGATATTTCTTGACTCCATAATGTCGCTTTTTTCTATCAGCGGGTCGTCAATTGTTGTCCTCGCTGAATTCTCCATCCTCCCTTCGCCTTTTCCGTATCCCAACCCTACTATGCCTCTACCTGCATTCTCAACTATGGAGCATATATCGGCAAAGTCTATGTCAAGAAATTTTTGTTTGTATATTAAATCGGTAATGGAGGAAACAGTTCTTGAAATTTTATCGTCCACCTTTGCGAATGCATCCTGCAGGGTGATTTTCTCGTCAACTATCTCGTATATTTTCTGGTTGGGAATATGTATAAGAGTATCCACATTGCTTTCAAGTGTCTCAATGCCCTTTTTGGCATGTTCAATTCTGCTTTCACCTTCAAATTCAAAAGGCGTTGTAACAAGAGATATAACTATGGAACCGCTGTCTTTGGCTATTTTGGCTATGACGGGAGAACTGCCTGTACCTGTTCCTCCACCCAGACCTGCTACCAGGAAAATAATATGAGCGTTTTTCAAAACCTCTGTAATTCTTTCCTTATCCTCATTAGCAGCAAACTTTCCTTTTTCAGGGTCTCTTCCTGTCCCTCTGCCATGGGTTGTTTTTTCGCCTATCTGGGTTTTTACATCCGCTTTTGAATACTTGAGTGCATTTGCATCTGTGTTGAAAACTACAAATGTAACCCCCTGTATCTTTTCATATATGCGGGATATGATGTTGCTGCCTGCATTACCGACCCCCACAACTTTTACGTTGATACTTCCAGTTTCGTCTTTTTCTTCTATAAGTTTGACCATATAAATTCTCCCTAAAAAAATCTATTCAATAACTTCCTTATCATCTGCCAGATATTCTTCGTCCCATCTCCACGCTCCTGTTTAGAGGCAAGAATAAGCAATCCTATCCCTGAGGCAAACTCGGGCTGAAGAAAACTCTCATCCAGATTAAACAGATTTTTGGGTATGGCTGTCCTCACGGGTACTTTAAATATATCCTCAGCGAGGTTTATTATCCCTTTCAGTTTTGCTACCCCGCCGGATATCACCACCCCTCCGCCTGCTGTATGCAAAAGTGCCAGTTTTTCAGTACGATATTTTACAAAATCTTCAAATATTTCGCGCATCCTTTCATATATTATTTTTGATATCTCTTCCACGGTCACCTTCCTTGAAAGTTTTTTAGAAGGGTTGAATATCTCCACCATTTCAGTCAATATTTTATCTTTTTCTTTGGACAGATGGGGGTAGTTACACCATCCTTTATTCTTTTTGAGTTCCTCGGCAAATGCAACCGGTGTATGCAGTCCTTTGGCAAGGTCAATATCCAGATTGCCGCCTCCGACCTTTATGGAATCCGTTAAAATGATGTTTCCCTCAGAAAAAAGGGATATGTCAGTTGTTCCCTTCCCGATGTCTATAAGAAGGCATCCGAGATTTTTCTCCTCTTCCGTGAGTGTTGCCTCAGCGACTGCCCATGAATGCGGGTATATGCTCTCCATCTGAGCTCCAGCCTCTTCTACGCAGTTTTTAATGTCCTGCAGGGGGTTGGCGTCAACGGTTATCACATGAACCTTCATCTCAAGTGTGTTTCCGTGCATACCTACCGGTTCTTTTTTTGTTATATTCAGGTCGTCTATTTTGTATTCCTGCGGGACTGTGTACAGCACTTTTTTCCCGGGTCCGTTAGCTGCGATAACTGAACTCTTTATTTCTTTTTTGAGGTAATTAATATCAGGATTACCTATCTCCCTACCCTGAGGTTCAATCTCCATCTTTTTATTGTAGAGCGTTCCTTTCAGGTGACCTCCGCCTATGCCGATGGTAACCCAGTCTATTTTCTCTCCAACCTTTTCTTTCAGAGATTTCAGTATCTCAAAGATATGATTGCTGGCTATCTCAATGTCTGCAATCCTACCCTTTTTTACTATATCTTCAGGTAGGTTCTGAACCTCGGCTCCGATAACCTCAATCCCGTTTTCCCTCAGGATGCCGGAGATTCCGAATATCTTACTTGTCCCTATGTCAAGAGCAGTTATTATTTTTTCATTCATCTCTTTACTGTGAATGTTTCACGTATGGATGCTGAAAACGCAAATCAATGTACTCCCATTTCGTTTTATTCTTTGAGCACTCATTGAGGATGGTCTTCAATTCTCCAAACCTGTCGGATATATCCCCACTCATAACTATTATACTCTGAGAAGATGCGGTATCATTCAGAACTATTTCAGTGGGTTTCAGAATCATTATGCTGTCAAGGCTAAAATATTTCTGAAGGTTATAGAAATTATACCATTTTCCAATTTCTTTCAAAACCTCCAGTTTCCATGTGTCCTGTGTCTCTACGTTGTTTCGGTTAGCACTTACACCCTGAACCCTTAAAAAATCCTCTGGATTATCCGGAGGAGGTAATATCTTCCCGTTTCTATCAACAAAAAGGGTGTATCCTTCCTTTTCAAGTGCGAGCCACGGCTTCCTCAGTATTATGTTTATTTCAATAGTGGAAGGATAAATTTTCCTTATGGTGCAGTCTTCCACCTCTCTTATGCTCATTATTCTCTTTCTGAGTTCGTCCACGTTAAGAAAGAGTAAATTCTTGCCTTTCTCTATCTCCAGATGTCCGGTTATCAACGGACGAGCCTTCTCGGGTATTATGCGGACTTCTTTTACCCTGAACGTTTTAATATCCCAGAAAAAAGAGGTCAAAAAAGTTTTGAGATTGGCAGCACCATATAAAACAATCACAACTGCAACTGCGGCAAGAATAATCCCGGCTTTCTTCTTTCTTCTCTGCCAGATAACCTGTTTAACCTCCCTGATTCTTTCTTTCGTTTTTTTTCTTTGCATTTTTCTCGGCAAACATCAGTATTCTCTCACACAGGTCTTCAAACGAGATTCCCTTTGCTCTTGCGGCATCCGGCAAAAGGCTCAAATTAGTCAGTCCCGGGATGGTGTTAACATCCAGTATATACGGTATGCCTCTTTTTACAATCATCTCCATCCTGGCAAGGCCCGAACACCCGAGGATTTTATAGGCCTTTGCAGAAACAAATTTAATCTTTTTAATTGTTTTTTCATTCAGACGGGGCGGTATTATATGTTTACTGCCTCCGCTTGTATATTTTGCATTGTAGTCGTAAAAACCGGTTTTTGTTTCTATCTCTATCAGGGGTAGTAATTCCGGATTGATATTGTCACCCAGAATCCCTGCGGTAATTTCAACTCCCCTTATATACTCTTCAACGAGAACCTCATCATCAATGGAAAAACATTCTTCAACCGCTGACTCCAACTGTCTGCTGTTTTTAACGATTTTTATTCCAATGGTAGAACCCAGATTTGCTGGTTTTACCACCGCCGGTAAACTGAAAGACAAGGATGTTTTAACCCCTCTGCGGACTTCTGTAAATGCAGGCGTCGGGAGTTTATGGTATATGAGTATTTTTTTCGTCAGTATTTTATTCATGCACACAGATGATGAACGGACATCCGAACCTGTATAGGGTATATTCAGAACCTCCAGAAACCCCTGTATTATTCCACTCTCTCCCATTCCCCCATGAAGCGCTATAAATGCACAATCAGGTTTTATCT
>CAYORP010000129.1:0-6509 GCA_964406415.1 uncultured bacterium | reverse complement strand
CTGCGAGTGCGAGGCGGAAGAATGAATTCAAAGCGCAATGACCTGGAAAAGGTAGGTTATGATACCAGAGAGAAAGAAAGGGCAGGCAGTTTTTTGCAGGAAGACGACAGGGTGGTCTTTTTCGGCGTCGCAAAAGAGGGGGTGGAGATATCTTCAATAGAAGAGGCGCTTGATAAATATCCGGAACTGAAAAGGGACTACTACGGTAAATGTTTTGAAAAAGCAGGGAAGGACTATGAGAAGGATACGAAAGGCGGTTATTTTATAAGGGTCAGGGAGGGGGTTAAGGCCCTCTTTCCCGTTCAGGCCTGCCTCTTGCTGAAGCAAAAGGGATTTAAACAGCGGGTTCATAACATAGTAATAGTAGAGAAGGGTGCGGAACTGTACCTGATAACAGGGTGTACCTCTGCCAGAGCAGCACATGAAGCCACGCACCTCGGGATTTCCGAATTTTTCGTTCATAAGAACGGGTACCTGAATTTTACCATGATACATTCATGGAAAGAGGACATTGAGGTTCAACCGAAAAGCGTAGCGGTTGTTGAAGAAAATGCACACTTTGTATCCAATTACGTATCCTTGAGTCCTGTTAAAAAAATAGTTATGTATCCTGCGGCACTTCTGGAAGGGAGGAACGCAAAGGCACACTTCAGTTCCATCATAGCCGCTCATAAGGGTTCCTATCAGGATATAGGTAGTAGAATAATTTTGAAGGATAAAGGGTGTTCCGGAGAGATTATCAGCAGGGTGGTAAGTTTTGGTGGTACCATCATAGCCCGCGGGCACCTTATGGCTGATTCCCCGGATGTAAAAGCCCACCTTGAATGCAGCGGGCTGACAGTCTCCGAAAAGGGCAGAATCTATGCCGTCCCGGAACTGGAAACCAACTACAGAGATGTTGATTTAAGCCATGAGGCAGCCATCGGTAAGATTAAGAAAGACGAGATAGAATATCTTGAGAGCCGCGGCATTCCGGGAGACGAGGCACAATCCATAATAATCAGGGGTTTTATGGGAGTGGAGATACTTGGGCTTCCTGATTTCTTACAGGAGGAAATCAGGAAGATTACTGAACGTACCATATCAGAGGGGCTGTAAGGAAGTTTTTTGAATGGTTTCTCAGTCCCACATCCTGGAGACGATTCTGACGTTTCCTTCTATACCGTCAATTCTATCCATATCCTCCGGCGTCAGTTCAAAGGCAAAAACGTCTGCATTTTCAGCGAGATGCTCACTGGAACTTGCCTTCGGGATGACCACGTTTCCTTTCTGGATAGACCATCTTAAGGATATCTGAGCGGGGGTTTTTCTTTTTTCCCCGGCAAGCGCTTTTATTACAGGATTGTTCAGAACCTTCCCTTTTGCCAGAGGGCAGTAAGCGGTTACCGTAATCTTGTTCTTCCTGCAGAATTCAAGCAGGTCTGCCTCTTTGATTAAGGGATGAAATTCTATCTGGTTGACAGAAACCGGCAGGCTCAATTCTTCTGATAAGGGCAGTGTTTTTTCAAGATGACGGATGGTGAAATTACTGACTCCGAAGGTGCGTATCTTTTTATCCTTATACAGTTTCAGGAATGCTTCCATGGTATCTCTGATGTCTATGCTGCTGTTGGGCCAGTGTATAAGATAAAGGTCAATGTAACCGGTACCGAGGGCTTCAAGGGACCTTTCACAGGCATCCAGTACCTGTTGGTAACTCAGATGGTCAGGACTCACCTTGGAGGTTATGAATATTTTTTCTCTATCAAATGTTTTGAGCGCCGCACCTATCTCTCTTTCATTGCCGTACATTTCAGCAGTGTCAATATGTCTGTAGCCCAGACGGAACGCATGGGAAAGAACTTCCTCTGTCTGACTGCCCCTGATGTCCCATGTACCCAGTCCCACAATGGGGATTTCAACGCTGTTGTTCAGTTTTTTTACAGGTATGTCTGTCATTTTTAACCTCCCGGTTATAAAGTGTTATACCATCTTAAATGAAATCTTGCAATGACATCTGCCATCCATTGGCAACTAATTTACTGCGGCTGTATTATACCTGCCTGTTTACAAGATTTTGTCTGTCTGGTATTATTACACTAATTTCCCTCCTTTAACAAAGGAGGGGTGCTGGTGCGAAGAATAATGAGCACCGTTTAGCACTAAGGGCGAGCAGGTGAGCCCGTTGACCGACGCCCGTAAGACTCGCAGAATTGAAAGCGAGTCCACAGGGCAAGAGCTGGTGCGAAAGAGTTTCACCTTGTTCGCCTCCCCATTTGAGGGGGGAGGCAGGCACTCTGTTTCTATGGTAGAGTGCGGTGGGGGTGAAATATCCCCCACCTGTTTCCTCCCCCACAAGGAGGGAGGATAAGTGGTTAAGAGTGAGCCCGTTGCCCGAAGCACGAAGTGCAAGAAAGGGAGGATTTAAAGGGTCAGGGAGGATTTTCAGAGGTAAATTTGGCACAACCGGGTTCATTACCAGGAGATAAAAATGGATACGAGAGTTATGGTGCTTTATTACAGTATGTTCGGCAATACATACAAGATGGCTCAGGCAGTATGCTCCGGGATAGAGAAAGAAAAGGGCGTCCCTGTTTTAAGGACTGTTCCTGAACTGCTTCCTCAGGAGATTATTAACAATGATGAAAGGATAAAGAAGGCAAAAGAGATTCAGAAAGACGTACCTGTTGTAAAACTTGAAGAGGTTGAGAATATAGACGGCATTATCGTGGGCAGCCCGACAAGATTCGGGAATATGTGTTCGCAACTCAGGAATTTTTTTGATACGACGGGGAAGTTGTGGATGAAGGGTTCTTTAATAAACAGGCCGGCAGGCTTCTTCTGCTGTACGGCTACAATGCACGGCGGACAGGAAACCACCCTGATATCAATGATGTTTACACTGATACATCACGGAGCGCTGATAGTTGGAGTTCCTTATTCGGTGAAAGAACTTATGGAATCAAAATCAGGTGGGACGCCCTACGGACCTACCGCAGTTGTGGGGATAGATGCCTCAAACCCTCCAACAGTTACAGATATGATAATAGCCGAAGAACTCGGAAAGCGGGTAACAAAGATATCCGGAAAACTAAAGGGGTGAAAACTTCTCTATTCACTCAAAAAGGTGTTACAACCTCAAATCTCATCAGGTCTGCCAGTTCCTTCAGTTGAGACAGGACGTCTCCATATACCATTGTGAAGTGGCGGCCGAAGTCGCATGACCTGTAAAATACCTCTTTTGAATCCTTAACCTTTATAAGTGCTATCAAGGCACATCCCACCTTATCAAATCCTTCGCATCCCACTATCTCTCCTTTTATTGCCAGTACCCTGTTAGCCAGAGGATTGAATCTTGCCAAGGTAACCTCCTGTCCCTTATCCAGGGAAAAGTCATAGTGGATTGTTGCTCCCCAACCGCCAGCAGTAAAATTCCTTATTATGTACGGCAGGTTCAACTTGTCAAAACCCTTCATCTTCAGTCCGGGTACGTTGTGTCCGAATCTCATAACGTTTTCTGTTGATGAAAGGCCTAAGTTTCCCATATAGATGCTTTTTCCGGACATATACATCAATACTGCCATCGTCAGCAGCGCACCTATGTCACCCTCGCAGGAAGAAGGGATACCCTCGTCCTTCAAGAGAGAATGTGCCAGGCAGGGTACCGCTTTTATTTTTGAAGCCAGCCTCCCGTCGGGACATATCTCAAAACAGTCTGTCGTAAATGCGTTGCAGCCGTATTTTTTCATCAGGTTCTTCACCCCAAGGTAGAAATTCACAGACCTGACAACATATTCTCTTTTCATATGTACCTTTTCTGCGTTTTTAGTCAGGTGGTCGGTTATCTTTTCAGACTCTTTGCCTTTAACCCGGTCTATCTCTTCTGCAAGTTCTTTGATAGAAGCGTTTAAGCAGGTCATCCCGAAGTTTTCTTTGATATGTTTCAGACCTGTCTCAGTGTTGACTACACCGGGGGTAATCTCTCTATCAAGTACTCTCAATAACCTTGTATTCTTAATAGATTTTCTTACCTGCAAGAAAGAGATGAGACGGTTTAGGTCAGAGAAGTTTAACAACCCGTACCCTTCAAGGCCTTCTGCCCTCAGGTTGGCCGCACAAAAACTATCGCCCAAAATGGCAACAGGTTTTCTGTATCTCTCGCCTATTTCTACGCATACAAAGTTAAGATGTCCCGCTCCTGCCACAAAATATAGGTCCACATCCTCCGCATCGGCCTCTATCTTCCTGAATTCTCCCTCACTTATTATAAAATCGTCACCATATATTATGTTTACCGGGCTAAGTATTTCCGCCTGTTCACTCAGTTCTACCTTTACACTCTCACAGAATTGCTTAAATGACCCTTTCCCTCTTATTTTCTCATTTTCGGGGCTCAGGAGTTCCCTGCTGCCTACCCTGCAGGGTCCTTCATTGCTGCTGCTGTGAATCAGTGTTCCCATAACGGGCTTTACCCTTACCCTTATATCAATCGCCTTTTTTATTTCCGTTGCCATTGCAACCCCCTTTTATTTACTCATGTTCAGTTGATATCAGGAACTTTTGAGAGGAAGTCAACGACTTCTTTCCGAAAATCCCTGATGAGGCGTATCCTTTTATTAACCGCGTTTTCAATGAGTCTTATATAGGGCTGAAGTTCCGTCGGGCGTATCTCTTTTTCATTGAAAAGCGTGTGTTTTGTTCCCGTTTTTATGTGGACTGCCGATATGTTTCTCCTGATGCCTGCGACGTTGATAAATACAAACAGGTCAATATTATTGAACATCTGTTCAGGAACGGGG
The DNA here is from genome assembly GCA_964406415.1 of uncultured bacterium. GTDB lineage: Bacteria > Ratteibacteria > UBA8468 > B48-G9 > JAFGKM01 > JAFGKM01. Next base: position 1,731 of record CAYORP010000129.1, on the reverse strand, counting down.
TTTTCCTCGCATATCTGTCTTTTTGCTGCATCATAGGTGTCCGCGTGCAGGTTGGAGACGATGATGTGTCCCCGCTCTTTCATCATAAAGAGGTCGGTCAGTTGTTCACCCCATAGGTAACAGCAGTAGGGACCTGCTCCTATCTCGTGGCAGAGGAAGCAGAACGTCTTTTTGCCCTTAGCGTTACGTATAAACTCTCTATTTTCAGTGTGCACTATATCGGTGTTTAGAGGCAGAAAATTCAACAGGGCACACATAACCGTGGTCTTGCCGGCTCCTCCCGGTTTCGCTCCCACAATGAATGATGCGCCTTTAGATATAGCATGCATAAAGAAAGATGCCTGCAGGACAGATATGGTCCCTGCATCTATCAGGTCAGTCACCGAAAGCATCCTACCGCCGCGCTGGTTGCACTTTTCAATCTCCTCGCAGTGCTGGAAAACCTCCCTGTTGTAGTTGAGCATTCCTCTCTCCGTTTCAGAAGAATTTACAATTTTATCCTGTGATTGTCAACTTTTAATTGACATTCAATGATTTCTGCTCAAGGCAGATGCTTTTTATAAAAATCTTTACAATATTACATTTTGAGGTAAAATATGGGGGTGTTAATATAGAAAGTCTCGTTTAGAAACATAAAGGTATGGGAAGGAGTGCGAATGTTTATCTGGATAAAAGACGAAGTCCATTTTCAGCAAATAAGAAAAGAGCACGAAGATTTTTTCGTCCTTGCCTTTTACGGCAGTTTTTCGCCGACTGCCGAGAGGTTTATGGATGAACTGAAGGTCTTCAGCGAAGAGAATGATGGTCTGCCTGTTTATGTCGTTGACGTAGGGAATGTCAAGGGTATACATAAGGAATTTCAGGTTACGTCTGTACCGACAGTGATAAGCGTGGAGAAAGGAGAGGTTACCAGAAGGGTAGAGGGTCTGGAAAACGGCAGGTTCTACGGAAGGGTTTTTGGCGGTGGCGCGGCATCCAGCCCCATTAAAAAAGGGGAAAAAAAGAAATCCCACAGTGTTACAGTGTATAGTGGGCCGGGATGCCCGGCATGCGGTATTGCCAAAAGTTATCTGAGGAAAAGGGGCGTTAATTTCAGGGAGATAGACATATCAACAAACCAGAGTGCCGCAGAGCGACTTGTGGCACGCAGCGGACAGATGGCGGTTCCTCAGATTGACATAGACGGAAGATTGGTGGTAGGTTTTGACCAGGCAAAAATAGAAAGGTTGCTTGCATCTTAAAGAAGGAGGACGGGATTATGAGAAAGATGAGACCGATAAACGGTAAAGTGGTTGTTAAACCTCTCAAATCAGAGGAAAAATCACCAGGAGGAATCTATATCCCTGATACAGCCAAAGAAAGCCTTAACGAAGGAGAAGTAGTGGCTGTAGCCAAGGATGCGACAGACGAAGTGGCAGTTGGTGACCGGGTGGTTTATAAAGGTTTTGGTGGCAGTGAGATAGAAATGGATGGAGTGAAATACATCCTGTTGACGGAAGACGACATCCTGGCTAAATATGAGGTATCCGATAAAATCCCTGACTGATACCGGGTGGATTTCATATACAGAACGTTGTCCTTTTTTCAGTCCACCCAGTGTGCTGTTTCTGACAGTTCTTTACATTTGAAAATGAAGCACAGCACACTGAGGGAGGGTGAGGGCTGCCGGTGCGATGAGTAAAGAGCACCGCATGGCAGGCTCTCCGAGTTGGTGAGGAGAGTGACCGAAGC
>CAYORP010000128.1:0-9886 GCA_964406415.1 uncultured bacterium | reverse complement strand
ATAAAATATCTTCAGACCGTTTGGCATGCTATGGGTTGTAATACCCATTGAAAGCCCGACATTGGCGGTTGCGGAAACAGATTCAAAAAGTGCCGGTAGAAAAGGATATCCATAGAAAGTGCCAATGACACCACCGGCAAGATAAAGAAATATGTAAAGAAGGATTATTATCACCACTGTTTTTATATGAGTATCTTCAAGAGCAATATCTTTAATGTGATGAAACCTTTCAACAATAACTGCAGACCCCGGTGATGTCAGTATACGTATCTCTTTTTTTATCCCCTTTAAAAACAGTCCTATCCTCAGAACCTTGATTCCGCCTGCGGTTGAGGAAGAACTTCCACCAAGGGCCATTGCCATTATTATTCCAAGAATAGATAATGGAGGCCAGTAATACAGAAAATGCTGGGTGCTTATATTAGAATAACCAACTCCCGTATGAGCGGAAATTAACTGATAGAATGTCTTACGAAAAAATGAAAAGTAGTCTGGAAAAGGAAACTGGGTTATGAACCCGATGCATATAACTGAAAAAAGAGTCAGGATACTCAGTATGTATACCTTAAGTTCAAAATTTCTTATAAGTTCCCTGGGTCTTCCTGTCCATACTGCATAGTGAACACCAAAGTTGATGGCTCCAAGCAGAAAAAGCATAGCAGTTATCACTTCTACTGCAGGACTGTGGTAATATAAAATATTCTGGGATTGTACTGCAAATCCGGCGGTATCCCAGCCGGCCATAAAAAGACACACTGCATGGAACAGAGACCTTCCAGGGGAGATATCCCTGAAAAGATTTACAAAGAAAAGAAATAATGTTCCTATTACCAGATAAGTAAAACTCACAAACCATATGAAGCGTGCTGTCTGTATAATATTGGGCATTATTTTTTCTTCACGTGCTTCCCCAACGTAAATCTTAAAAGCACTGCCTCCTTTTACAAAAAGGGTAAGCGCTACAAGAATTATGCCCTGCCCTCCTATAAAACACATAAAGTGTCTCCAGAAGTTATAGGAGTAGGCCATGTGGTCAAGGTCATTTACAAGTACGAGACCGGTTGTTGCAAATGCACTCATAGATTCAAAAGAAGCGTCAAGAAAACTATTATAGTGTCCTGAGAGAAAAAGGGGGATTGCACCGAGAAACATTGCCACTAACCATGATAGGGCTACAAGACTCATCCCCTGACGCCAGTTCAAATCTTTTCCCCCCGGGAAAGTCATAAGTAAAAAGTTACCTATTAACAAACACAGCAAGGTGGAAATGATAAAGTCAATTGATGGAGCCCATTCCTGATTGAGAATTCCCAGAAGAAGAGGAACTATCATAAGAATGCCGAGACCGCATATCAACTTACCAAGATAGTTCAGAACAGGATTTACATCCTCACGGGAAAAATAGGGTATCATTTTTTAGCAACAATAATGAGATAAAAGAAGAAGCAGATTATTGCAGATGTAGAAAAGGTAATAAACGGATATAACAATTCTATAGTTACACCCGTCATCCACTTATAAACAATTTTTACATATTTTATGAGTCTCTCAATCATTTTTCTGCCACCTCTCCTACAAGAGATTTAAACACAACAGACTCTTTTTCTACTTTTGTAATTGCAATAACCTCGTCTTTTTCTTTCAGAACTGAATTGGTTTTGGGTATTATTATTTCCCCGTTTCTTATAATAGCAACGAGAACAGTATCCTCAGGAAGGTCTATTTCACTTATTGCAATATTTATAGCCGGAGATGTTTCTGGAAGGTCAACCCTTACTATTGAAAGATTTCCTCGTTTGAATGTAAAAAGATTTATAAAATCATCCCAGCCTACTTCATCTTCAATGACCTTTGCTATTATAGCAGTACTTCCTATGGCTACATCCACACCAAGTTGATAAAATATTTTTTCATTTTTGGGGTCGTTAACCTTTGCAACGGTTCTTTTTATATGAAAGATATCCTTCGCAATCTGGCACACAACAAGATTGTCTACATCACTGCCTGTGACCGCTGCAACAACATCGGCTTTTGTTATTCCTGCCTGTTTCAAAATATTTGTGTCACACCCGTCACCCTGCATTACAAGAACATTTATTCTCCCAGCAAGTTTTTTCCCTGTCTCAGGGTCTTTCTCTATTAAGACAACATAGTTGTTTGCACTCAGGCGTTCTGCAAGATTATAACCAACATTACCTCCACCCACAATGATTATGTTCATTTTAGTTTAAAAACCCTTTTAACCTTTTTTAAACTGGACAATCTCACAATACCAAGTATTGTATCACCCTCTTCAAAAACAGTTTTTTCATCAGGGATAATCGGGTTTTCTCCCCTTACCACCGTGGTTATCTGAAATTCTCCAGGGATATTCAAATCTTTCACCTGCTTCCCTCTATAAACATCCGCATCTTTAATCTCAAGTATGCTTACCTTATCACTTTCAAAAATATAGGTCGTGAAATTCCGTTCAAATATTTTTTCCCTGAGCAGCGTTGCAAAAATAGCAGTGCTGTTGACGGGGTCCACGCCCAGATTCCTATACACATCAGATTTTCCAATGTCAGAAACCCTTGCGACTACCTTGGGAACGTTAAAAACCTTTTTTGCTATCTGGGCTATGACAATATTGGTATTATCGTTACTCGTTGTTACTGCAAGAGCATCCGCCTTTTCTATCCCTGATTCTTTAAGAATATCAGTATCAAGTCCGTCACCATTAATGTACAATCCGTTAAAACTTTCCCCCAGTCTGGCAGATGCCTTTTCATCTTTATCTATAACCACAACGTTGTTTTCATCCTGCATCAGATTGGCAAGATAAGAACCTGTTCTTCCACAACCGATTATTATTATATACATAGTCTAATTATACCTTTTTATAAACTAATTTTCTATTCTTTACCCAGGAATTTTTTGATAAATGCTTCTCCTTTAATCAATCCATATCTTCCTCTGCTGCAGGATTTTTCGTCAAAATTTTCCACTTCATCCGGTTCAAACATCGGGTTATAGATAAGAAAGGGTACAGGTTCCGGCGAATGTACCCTTCTGGCCACAGAAGTGTAGTGGTCAGGAAGTATTGATATAGATGTATTTTTCAGGTCAATCCCCTGTATAATGTTTCCAACCAGTCTTTTATCAAAGTCTTCTATACACCTTACCTTTAAAGATATATTCCCCTCATGGGATGCCTCATCAGGCGCTTCAATATGTACATATACCATATCGTAGGACTGAAGTGCATTTATACAACCTTCTGCTTTGCCTTCATAGTTTGTATCATACAGTCCTGTTACACCTTTAACATCAACAACGTCAAAACCGCTGTATATTCCCAGACCCTTTATCAGGTCAACGGCAGATATCACCGCCCCTTTTATCCCGAATCTTTCCTGGAACGTTTTCATTTCAGGCTTTCTACCCGGAGACCATGGCCAGAGCATATTAGCACTGTCTTTGCCCCGTTGTGTACGGAGATTATTAACAGGATGGTTTTCCAGAATACTGTTTGAGTTAAGGATGATTTTATTCAGAACTGATGCTGTTTTTTCTGCCTGTCTGTTTTTGGGTTTAACCAGTAGATTTTTGTAAGACTGCCCCACATAGTCATGAGGAGGAATACACTCCACATCAGGCGAATAATCATCCTTTAAAACAAGAAGGTTTCTGTAACTCACCCCTGGATAAAAAATTATTTCGCGGTTTCCCAGTTTTTCATTTGCTTCCTGTATAAGAAGTACAGATTCTTCGGAAGATATATGCCCTGCCGAGTGATTTTTTATGCTGCCGTCTCCGGCTATACAAATAGTATTGCACCTGAAAACAACATCCGTATCTGTCAATGGAACATTCATCGCGGCCGCCTCAAGAACTCCTCTTCCTTGAAAATACCTGAGAGGGTCATAACCGAGAATGGAAAGGTTAGCAACAGCCGACCCTGTAGAAAAATTCTCCGGAATGGTTCTGAAAAGACCGCATACCCCTTTCTTTGCAAGGGTGTTTATGTTCTCTTTTTCTGCTGCCTGCAGGGGTGTTTCACCCCCAAGTTCCTTTAAGGGGTTGTCTCCGGCACCATCCATTATGAGTATTATATATTTCATAATTTTGTGATAAACTCTTTAAATCTATCGTAGTTGTTTTCTTCTCTTGAAAAATCTTCTTTTATACTATCCAGTCCGGCAATTGAGAGTGGCAGATTCGGGTCAATATTGAGCAGTGTCTTGATTTTTTCAGGAAATTTTGCAGGGTCCGCAGTTTCCAGAGAAATAACTGTTGAATCACCGCCAAAAATTTCAGATGCCTTGATTCCCACTGCACCGTGCGGCTCAATCAGTATACCATAATTCCTGTAAAAACTCACTATTGTTTCGTCCACCTCTCTTTCATTTACAGAATAAGCCCAGAAGTCTTTCTTTATGCTATCCATATCCGGTCGTATTTTCATAACCCCGTTTTTAATCACTCTGCCATCTTCGTCTCTTTCATCTGTAAGCCATCCTCCATACAAATCAAAAAAACGTGCCAGATTACTCGGATGCCCTACATTCATAGCATTTGAACTGCATTTTTTTGACGGGACAACCGGTTTATAAATGCCTGTCTCTAAAAATTTCGGAAATTCATCGTTATCATTGACTGCAACTATGAATTTCTTAACGGGCAGTCCCATCTCTCTGGCAAGGACGCCTCCCATAAGGTTGCCGAAATTACCGGATGGAACAGAAAAAACTATTTCTTCTGCATCAATCCTTGAGTATGCGTAGAAATAATAGACTATCTGGGGCAGGAGCCTGCCAAAATTTATTGAATTGGCAGAGGTAAGTCCCAGAGGTTCAAGTTCTTTATCGTTAAAAGCCCTTTTAACAATTGCCTGACAGTCGTCAAACTTACCATTTATTGCAACAGGAAATACATTATCACCGAGAGTGGTCATCTGTTTCCTCTGTCTTTTTGTGACTTCATCCTCTGGAAAAAGTATAACCACCTTTATATTTTCAAATTCATGAAAGGCATTTGCGATAGCACCACCTGTATCGCCGGAGGTGGCAACCAGCACCATCAGTTTTTTATTATCCTGTGCTGCAAAAAAGTGCATCATCCTTGCCATCAACCGTGCTGCAAAATCCTTGAATGATGCGGTAGGTCCTCTGCTCAACCAGAGCAGATAAAAATCCTCACGTACTTTTTGTAATGGTACATCAAAATCATAGGCCTCTTGAGTCATCTTTTTAAGAATAGTTGGTGCGATTTCTTCTCCCAAAAACTTACCTGTTACAGTGTATGCAATCTTTGGATATTCCATTTTTTTGAAAGAATCTATCTCGTCTTTTGTCAACACAGGTATTTCCACAGGCATATAAAGCCCGTAGTCCGGCGCCTGTCCTTTTAACAGTGCCTCCTTAAAACTTACAATCGGTGCCTTCCTGTTGGTACTTCTATAGAATATTTTACCCATATAATTATCCTGTAATAATATAACCATAATAGCATAAAACCCGTGCATTGTCACCGCCGACACGCATAAAAAGATTTGATTTTAAATTTGTGATAGAATATCCTGTAAATCAACTTTCAATACGTGTGGAAGCGACTATTACAAGCAGAATTTTCAGCAGAGGGGAAAACTACCATGGAAAAGATGAGAATTGTGCAGGTGGGAGTCGGAGGGTTTGGAAAGGGATGGATTAACGTTGTGAAGAATTCTCCTGAATGGGAGATTGCGGGTATCGTGGATGTAAACAGAGAAAATCTTGAAAGTGCCGCAAAGGAATACGGCCTGCCTGAGGGTAAGTGTTTTCCAACCTTTGCCGAGTACCTGAAACAAAAAATAAAGGCGGAGGCTGTTCTCAACGTCACGCCGCCAAGGTTCCACTCTAAAATATCAATACAGGCGATGAAGAAAGGCCTTGACGTACTTGTTGAAAAACCTCTTTCTGACAGGATGGAAGATGCAAAAAAGATGGCTGAGGTCTCCCGGACAAGCGGCAGGAAACTTATGGTAAGCCAGAACTATAGATATAAAAGCCAACCAAGAACCTTAAGAAAAATTATTGAAGAAGACATCATCGGTAAAATAGATTATGTTGTTGTTAACTTCCAGAAGGGCCCTAAATTCTCAGGATTCAGGATAGGGATGGAATATCCACTTCTCATAGATATGGCTATTCACCACTTTGACCTGATGAGATACATTACTGGTCAGAATCCCCTGCAGGTTTACGCTGAAAGTTGGAATCCTTACTGGAGTTGGTTCAAAGGGCATGCTTCATTGTCTCTTTCTTTATTATTCAGTGAAAAGGTACATATCTTATATACAGGTAGTTGGGTGAGTCAGGGGAAAGATACGACATGGGACGGAGACTGGGAGATTTATGGAGAAAAAGGCACGCTTATCTGGAAGGATGATAGAATTTTACTCTTGAGTGAGGGGGAACAGCGTGAGATTCCTCTTTTAAGACTTGAACGGGAACACCAGACTCTTTCACTCTACGAATTTTATAAAACCCTAAAAGAAAAAAGAGAACCCGAAACAGGCGTTAACGATAACATAAAAAGTCTTGCGGTGGTTTTCAAATCTCTTGAATCAATCAAGAAAAGATGCCCCGTTTACTTTTAATAACTGTTATTCCTCTACTCTCAAAAGAACGGTGGGTTTCTTGATTATTTCAAGTTTATTTATCTGATTGATTGCCTTCTGAACAGATTCTTCCTTTGCATTATGGGTAAGCATTAAAATAGGAACCGCTCTCTCCGGACTTTCCTGTTTTTGAATGACGGATGCAATGCTTATGCCATTTTTCCCCAGTATATCTGCAATACGAGCAAGAACACCGGGTTTATCCAGAGCGGTAAATCTGAAATAGTATTTTGTGGAAATCTCTTTTATGGGGACTAAAGTTATTTTTTTGTCCTCATAAAAAACCCTTTTGCAGGGATGACTATCATATGCCAGTTTTTTCCCGATGTCTACCACGTCTGAAATGACAGCACTTGCCGCTGCGTTACCTCCTGCTCCCTCTCCGTAAAAAAGTGCCTTGCCTGCCATATTTCCCTCTATGTAGATTGCATTGTAAACCCCTTCAACAGGAGAAAGGGGATGCTCCTGCGGAAGCAGTGTAGGATGAACCCTTATATCAAGTGCACTGCCTTTGTTCTGAGCAATGGCAAGTAGTTTTATCCTGTAACCGAATTCTTTCGTAAATGCTATATCCATAGGATTTATTTTTTCTATGCCCTCAACTGGTATGTCCTTCCAGTGAACAGTTTTATTGAAAGCAAGAGTTGATAAAATTGAGAGTTTATGTGCGGTATCAAGACCTGTTATATCCAGGATAGAATTTGCCTCTGCATAGCCAAACTTCTGTGCCTGAGAGAGTGCCTGAGAGAAATCGTAAGCGCTAAGAGACATACGGGTGAGTATATAATTGGTGGTTCCATTGAGGATACCAAGTAACCTTGATAATTTATTACCTATAAAACTCTCACGGATTGTTTTTATTATGGGGACTGCTCCGGCAACGCTTGCCTCAAAACCAATATGAACCTTGTTTTCTTCGGCAAGTTTGAATATTTCTCTTCCATTTTCCGAGATAAGAGCCTTATTTGCTGTGACAACGGACTTACCATTAGTTAGCGATTTCTTAACTGCCTCATATGCATAATCTACACCGCCAACAAGTTCCACTACAACATCTACATTCTTTGATTCCAGAACTTCTCTATCCTCAACGGTAAATATTGCAGGGAATATCTTTCTTTTCTTTTTGTCTTTGTCACAGACCTTTACGACAGAAAATTCAATACCTGTTTTATCCCGCAGTACCTTATTGTTTTTAATTAAAGCATTTATAAAATGAGTCCCGACCGTTCCGCATCCCAGAACGCCTATTCTGATTGTTTTCCTTTTCACCTGTAAATCCTTTCACTGTCCTGACATTTATTTTCTTCCCTGAAAGGAGAAATAAGGATAAGGAAGATTTTCAGTACAAACCTGAAGGGATTGTTTCCTGCATAAGTTCTCTTGAGGAGAAAAAAAGTTCTTTCTGTAATTCTCTTACTTCATCCTCTTCAGATACCTTGCTGATGTTACGTTCCTGACGCAGGACTATTGCCTTCTTAAGGTACTCTCTACTGATAAAATAGTGATGTGTGACTAATTCACCTTTTTTCCCTGTTAGTGCATATTCTTTTGCAAGAGCGAGCATAACCAGGTATTCATTCTCATAGGTTTTTTGTAAAACCTTTTCTTTCAGGGTTTTTAACTCGGGCCAACCGGGTATTTTAAATACTTCAATTCTCACGTATTGGTATTTGTAAATATCCTCGTTCATTTTTCTCAATTCATTAAGTCTGGTTGTATAGTCAGCAACGTCCATAAGATTGAGTATACGGTATATCTCGTCGGTAGGGAAGTTATACTCTTTTGCAAGGGCAAGTGCTTTCCTGGCAATTTCTCTCGCCTTCTCAAAATCCCCGGCGGCATAATATTTCTTCATTTCCTCAACGAGGGCGTCAAACTCTATGCGCTTTTGTTCAAGAAGTTTTCTCTGTCTTTCTCTTTCTTCCTCCTCTCTTCTTCTCTGTTCTTCAAGTTCAATACGTTTCTGCCGTTCCTCCATATACTGCCGGTAGAAATGAATCCCTGTTCCAATGATGGCAAGCAGAACGAGCAAAATTATTATCCTGAATAACTTCTTTTTCCCTTTAGGGGCTTTTTTAATCCTCTTATCTCTGTCCATAATTCCTCTATTTTACCATCTATAATTTTTTTTACAAAGAAACTTCCGATGATAACTCCGTCAACATTATTTTTTACCTGTTCTATCTGGTCTTTAGAGGTAATTCCAAAACCGGCTGCCACAGGTATATGTGTCATTGCTCTTATTGCCTTCAGACTTTTTACCATCTCATTTGAAAAATTTTTTCTCGGACCGGTCACTCCAGCAGAGGTTATGAAATAAACAAATCCTTCTGCATTCTTGAGTATTTTTTCAGCCCTCTTCACCGGAGTGAACGGGGTTATAAAACTGACCAGTGTTACATCAAACCTCTTAAGGGTTGTACGTGTATTTCCGCTTTCCTCAAAAGGGAGGTCCGGTATAATAATACCCGAGACACCGGTTTCAGAACATCTTTTTGCAAATTTTTCACATCCGTATTTATAAACGGGATTGTAATAAGTCATCAAAAGATAAGGTAGATTTACCGATTTCTTAAGAACTTCACATATACCGAAAATTTTGTCTATATTTATTCCCCTCTCAATAGATTTGAATGAAGCATATTGAATAATAGGTCCGTCAGCAATGGGGTCTGAAAAGGGAACGCCCAGTTCAATAATATCTACACCTGCCTTTTCAGCCTTTCTTACTATTTCAGTTGTCTTTTTAACGGAAGGGAATCCGGCTGTAAAATAAGCAATAAGTGCTTTCTCGTTTTTTCGCTTCATTTCAGCAAATTTCTCATCTATTTTGTTCATTTTTTAAAGGGCTCTTTCAATTGAGGCAACAACGGTTACGTCTTTATCTCCTCTGCCCGAAAGACATACAACAACTACGTCATTTTTCCTGAATCTTTTTTTGTTTTTTAACAACCATCCGATGGCATGTGCGGACTCAAGAGCAGGTATAATCCCTTCAGATTCGCTCAGGATATGAAATCCCTTCAGCGCATCATTATCAGTAGCATAGCCATATTCTGCCCTGCCGGTCTCTTTGTAAAAAGAGTGTTCGGGACCAACACCTGGATAATCCAGTCCTGCTGAAACGGAATGTGTTGGAGTAATCTGCCCGTAAGTGTCCTGCAGTACATAAGAAAAGTTTCCGTGCAGCATTCCTTTACTGCCTTTTATAAGTGTGGCGGAGTGTTTGTTGGTACTGATACC
>CAYORP010000127.1:0-9307 GCA_964406415.1 uncultured bacterium | reverse complement strand
TACTCTGACATCTGCTGCAGGAGAGCACCTGACGGGAAGAGAATGGGAAGGAGAACAACCAGTAATGCAGATAAAAACACAACGACTATTTTACGTTTCCGCGGCAGGATGTAGATACCCCAGGATACTCCTGCAATGACGGAGAGTATCCCGGTTACAGCGAGATATTTCTCCGGGGCTAAAAGATGCATTGTCAGGAAAGCGGCAAAAACGCCGGCCCCGGAACCGGCGAGATTAAGTGCGTAGACCCTGCCGGTCCATTCCTTAAAACAGGTGAAAAACAGTGCGAGTGTGGTGGAAGATATAAGAAACGGTAAACCATAGATAAAAAACTGTGCGGTCATATAGAAGAACTGTTTTCCATCCCATATAAGATAGAGATAATTTACCGGTATTCTATGACTCAGATAGAAACAGAAGGGGAGTAATATGCTGAAAAGAAAACAGCCTGCAAGTACCATCAAATTCCGGAAGCGCTGGAAAAATTTAGAGCCAGATACCAACAGCACTCCGCTGAAACCCAGACCCAGCATAGATAAACTCACAGCCATATAGGCATAGTGTCCCCAGTTAACAATACCGAGTATCCGTATAAGCAGTATTTCATAACTGAGAAGTGCACAGGATGTGAAAAATATAGTGAGAAAGGGCAATAACATATTATTGGTTCCGTGGGCCTCCTGTAAGAGGTACAAACCTTACAGGACATACTGTCTCGGTAGTAACCTTTCCGTCAGTATCTTTTCTAACCAGCATCAGGTTCTGTATCTGGAATACGCCGCCTACCGGTATCACCATCCTTCCTTTAGGTTTGAGTTGTTTAATCAGCGGCGGCGGAATGTGCGTTGCAGCGGCGGTTACAACTATGGCATCAAAGGGAGCATGTTCTTCCCATCCGTAATAGCCATCCCCGATTCTGGTTCTGACATTATCATAGCCGAGTGTCTTTAATATTTTTGAAGATTTTTCACCGAGAGGAGGGATTATCTCCACCGTGAGAACCTCTTTAGATATTCTGGAGATGACTGCCGCGTGATAGCCGGAACCCGTACCAACCTCCAGAACCCTGTCTGACGGTTTTAGAGACAGTTTTTCACACATAAGGGCGACGATGTACGGCTGTGATATTGTCTGACCCTCACCGATGGGCAGCGGGCGGTCTTCGTAAGAATCTGCAAGATATTCAGAGGGGACAAACCTGTGTCTGGGGACAGTCAGCATGGCATCAAGTATTTTTTTGTCCGTAATTCCCCTGTTTTTAATCTGGTTTTCAACCATAGACCTTCTGAGGGTGGCATATTCATCCGCATGCAGTCTTCTGGTGTTGACACCGCACAGGAAGAGCAAAAAAATACCTGCAAGAAGATACTGAACCGTTTTTTTTCTTCCCATCAGAAAAATTTTACCTTCAATCCTGAATAATATCAACCTTTCCCGAGAAGTGCATTCATAATGTAGGCATCCAGTTCCTCGTAGTCACGGGCACCCATCATCTGTTCTATTTTTCTGTCACTTAAACTGCGGCTTATCTCAAGAAGTCTCAAAAATACCTCGCGGCTGTTGCGCAGATGTTTTGCCGCAGTCTCATCTTTCTGGGTGCGCAGTGCTTTTACGTCAAAACCCACCCATTCTCCATTTCTCCCGTAGTCATGTTTGTCAAGTATTCTTACCTGGTTGAATGCCCGTCTCAGGTTAACGCTTCCGAATGACCTGTCCTGGTCATACTTCAGACCGTTCTGGTCATTCAGATGAACGCTCCAGAGTTTTTTGCAGGCGAGGGCAAATCCCATCTCATCGGAAGGGTCTAAACTTGCAAGAATGGCGTGGGCGCTTTCTATGACACATCCGACCCGTTCCGGAGAATTCGTGAGAAAACCAAGAGCAATGGCATGACCTGTTGTGGGTATGTAGGCATTGTCCATGGGTTCGTTGGGCTTGGCTTCTATCAGAACCCTTATGTCAGGGTCATAGTCCAGCATGGTCTGTACAGCCTCTGCAATTCTCTTCGTTGCTTCTGCTGCATCCTTTGCCTCGCGTAGATATGTCCCCTCTCTTGCCAGCCATAGCACAACATTTTTTGTCCCGAGTATGCGGGCGATGTCTATGGTTTTTTTAGTCCGTTCTCTTGCATACTCACGCTCTTTTTTGTTGTTAGATGTGAATGCTCCATCTATGGTTCTTTTGTCTTCCCAGAGACGCGGTGCCACAAATTCCGCTTCAAGGTTATTTTTAGAAAGGACATTCTTTACCTCCCGTGCTTTTTTTTCTATCTGTGTGGCGGGAAGATTGTTCAGGTCAGGCACGGCATCATCATCGTGAAACTGAACCCCATCATATCCGAGGTCCTTGTACATCTCTATCTTTTTCTCAAAAGGGACTGTCTTCCTTACAGCAGGACCAAAAGGGTCTGCGCCCTCATGTATGTTCCACGGACCGAACGAAAAGCGAAAAATTCCACCCATATCTACCTCCTTTTCTTGGCAACATCTTACATTATCTATGTAAATCCTACCCCTTCACCTTTTATGCCTCTCCCGAGGGGGAGAGGGGAGGGTGAGGGGGGTCTCCTCTCTCTTCCCCCCCTTTCAGAAAGGGGGATGAAGGGGGATTCCTTTATTATGTGTCAACCTGCCTTGTTCTGTCAAGGAGATTTCCTTTCTCTAAAATTCAAGATGGGGATAACAGAATATCTGTCCCTTCCCTTTGAGTTTTTCATCGCAGGTGGTAAAATGAAACTGATGAGAGAGGAAGAGGTAATAGACCTGATAAAGAAGCGGTTAAATATGAAAAACCGCGGTGTGATAGTAGGCCCCGGCGACGATACCGCTGTTTTAGGTTATGACAAAAACCATTATCTTTTGCTCACGACAGACTGTGTTGTGGAAAACATACACTTCAAAAGAAAAGAGGCAACACTTTTCCAGATAGGCAGGAAGTCTATGGTTGTAAACCTCAGCGACATAGCCTCAATGGGAGGTATACCCCTTTATGCACTGGCATCTGTGGGACTTCCTGCGGGATTCTCGCGCAGGGATATTACGCAGTTGCTTAACGGTATGCAGGATGCATCTGACAGATATGGCTTTGACATAGTGGGTGGAAACCTGACGAAGGCCCCGGTACTTTTTGTTGATATAACACTTGCGGGCAAGGTGGAAAAAAGATATCTCAAACTGCGGAACGGCGCAAAACCAGGAGATGCCATCTTTGTGACAGGGAAACTTGGCGGCACGCTTGTGAATAAACACCTTAACGCGGTCCCGAGGATAAAAGAGAGCAGGTATATCATAAAAAATGTACCTGTAAGTGCTATGATGGATATATCAGACGGCATTTCTTCCGACCTGACAAGGATGGCAAAGGCAAGCGGGACAGGTTTTTTACTGAGACTTTCCAGTATACCCGTTTCCGCAGATGCCCTTAAGATAAGCAGGACAGAAAAGGAGGCGGTTTCGCATGCGCTGAATGACGGGGAGGACTATGAACTCTTGTTTACCGTCCCTCACGATTATGAGGGAAAAGTGCCTGCAAAGGTTAACTCAGTGCCTGTGACCTGCATCGGCAAGATGACGAAAGAAAAGAGATATATCGGGTTCTGGGATAACCTTGGGGTTGAAAAGATAGAACCTGCTGGTTACTCACACTTCTAAATCCTCCTGACCTTCCAAATCCCCTTTAACCCCCTCACCTTTTATTCCTCTCCCGAGGGGGAGAGGGAAGGGTGAGGGGACTTCTCTCTCTTCTCCCCCTTTCAGAAAGGGGGATGAAGGGGGATTTTAAAAATCACTTCAAAATCTCCTTGAGAAACTGCCCCGTATACGATTTTTTTCTTGAGGCAATCTTCTCGGGCGTTCCCTCCGCAACAACGTATCCTCCTTTATCTCCTCCTTCGGGCCCCAGGTCTATAATATGGTCCGCACACTTTATTATATCCGGGTTGTGTTCTATCAGAAGTACCGTAGAGCCCTTTTCAACCAGACTGCTGAGGACGCTCAGGAGTTTTGAGATATCCGCGGTGTGCAGTCCCACGGTGGGTTCGTCAAGTATATACAGTGTCTTCTCATTGCCTTTTCTTGAGAGTTCCGCAGATAGTTTTACACGTTGTGCCTCGCCGCCTGACAGCGTTGTTGCAGACTGTCCCAGTTCAATGTATCCCAGGCCAACGTCATAAAGTGTCTGAAGTTTATCCTTCAAAGAAGGCGTTTTACTGAAGAAGTTCAGGGCATCCTCTATCTTCATCTCAAGGACCTCCGCAATGTTTTTCCCCCTGTATGTAACCTCAAGTGTTTCACGGTTATACCTTGTACCCTTACATAACTCGCAGGGTATGTAGACATCGGGTAAAAAGTGCATCTCTATCTTGGTAATCCCTTCGCCCCTGCATGCTTCACACCTTCCGCCCTTTACGTTAAAACTGAACCTGCCCGGTTTATAACCCCGTATCCTTGCCTCTTCGGTGTTTGCGAAAAGTTGTCTTATATGTGTAAACGCATTTGTATAGGTTGCGGGGTTTGACCTTGGTGTTCGCCCTATGGGCGACTGGTCAATTACTATGACCTTGTTTATCTCTTCAACTCCTATTATGGCAGAGTGTTTCCCCGGTTCTTCCCTTGAGTTATACAGAATCTTTTTCAGCCCTTTATACAGTACGTCTTCTACCAGACTGCTCTTGCCTGAACCGGAAACTCCTGTAATGCAGACAAACATACCGAGGGGTATCCGTACATTAATATTTTTCAGGTTGTTGTGTTCTGCTCCCATTATCTGCAGGTATTTCCCGTTGCCCTTCCTTCTTTTTTCAGGTATGGGTATGTGCTTTTTGTGTGATAGATACAGTCCTGTTATTGAATTGGCATCTTCTATTATCTCTTTCGGGCTGCCCTGTGATATTAGAGCCCCTCCGTGTTTTCCTGCTCCTGGTCCCAGGTCCACCACATAGTCTGCGTTTCTTATCGTTTCCTCGTCATGTTCAACGACAACGACTGTATTGCCGATGTCCCTGAGTTGCTTGAGGGTATTTATCAGTTTCAGATTATCCCTGTGGTGCAGTCCTATCGTAGGTTCATCAAGAATGTAGATAACCCCGACAAGACCTGAGCCTATCTGTGTTGCCAGTTTTATCCTTTCTGCCTCGCCGCCGGAGAGTGTGTGTGTCATCCTGTCAAGGGTAAGATAATCAAGTCCGACCTCCTCCATGAATGTCAGGCGGCTTATGATTTCCTTGAGTATCTGTCTTGCTATGAATGTTTCTCTTTCCGTGAGTTGCAATTCTCCGAAAAACTTTTTTGCTGCTTTTATGCTCATTGCGGTAGTCTCCATAATGGATTTTTCCGCAACGGTTACCGCAAGGGATTCTTTTTTGAGACGCCCTCCATTGCACAGTGGGCACCTTACCTCCCGGATGTACTTGAGTATCTCTTCTTTCCTGTACTGGCTTTCCGTCTGATGAAACAGCCGCTCAAGGTTTGGTATTACACCTTCAAAGTCATGTTCAACCGAACCGTAAAGTATGATATTGAGATTTTCTTCTGTGAGGTCACAGGGTCTGTCATCAATGTCCCTGTTAATCTTCCTGAGTACACTTCTGAGAAGACTCCTGTAGTATAAAAAGAGTCCTTTGCCTCCCGCTTCCTGCCAGGGTTTAATCGCCCCCTCCCTGAAGGTCTTCGTTTTGTCCGGGATGACGAGTTCAGGGTCAACCTTCATAAGAAATCCCAGCCCCTTGCACTCAGGACATGCTCCATAGGGGCTGTTGAAAGAAAATATACGGGGGGATAACTCCTCAAATCCTTTGTTACACTTCGGGCAGGTATAGTTTTCACTGTAAAGAACGTCTTTACCATTCTGCTCTACTATAACCAGTCCCTTACCCACCTTCAGTGCCATCTCAACACTTTCAGCAATCCTGCTCCTGTCTTCCTCTGTCGGTATAAACTGGTCTATCAAAACATATATGTCGTGCATCTTGTACCGGGCAAGTTTTACCTCTTCTTCAACGTCATAATACCGCCCATCCACCCTTACCATGAGGAATCCGCTCTTGCGAATCTGTTCAAATATACTTTTGTATTCACCCTTTCTTCCCCTGACGACAGGAGCAAGAATTCTTATCTCTTTCCCTTTATTTCTCTCCCCACTTGCCGCTTTAACTTTTATTTTCCTCGCCCCTTTGGGGAGAGGATTAAGGTGAGGGGTGAATTGACCTGACGTACCTGTTATTTTGTCTATTATCTCTGTTGATGACTGTCTTGATATGACCCTTCCGCACTCCGGACAGTGTGGGATGCCTATCCTTGCGTATAAAAGACGCAGATAGTCATATATCTCCGTGGTGGTGGCAACCGTTGAACGTGGATTGGAAGCGGCTTTCCTCTGTTCAATCGCAATGGCGGGCGGAAGCCCTGTTATGTGGTCAACATCCGGCTTTTTCATCTGCTCAAGGAACTGCCGGGCGTATGCGGAAAGACTTTCTATGTATCTTCTCTGTCCCTCGGCATAAAGGGTATCAAAGGCAAGGGAGGATTTTCCGGAGCCGGATATACCTGTGATGACCACGAACTGGTTTCTCGGTATATCAAGGTCTATGTTTTTCAGGTTGTGCTCTTTAGCACCCCTGATGCTTATAAATTTAGGTTCCATAACCCCTTATTATACCTTTTTTCTCTCCCTTTTTCCATACCCCCCGTTCCATCCCCGGCATGGAACGGGGGGGGGGTGACACGACCAGATTTTTATAATATCTTTTAAAAATGCCAAGAAGAAAAATACCTTTAGTTAACGGAGAAGTTTACCATGTATTTACTAAGAGCATTGCAGAATATCAGATTTTCACATCCATAGACGATTATAGAAGATTTTTAGACGCAGTAAGATATTATCAAATCAAAAAGCCCCCTGAAAAATTTTCTAGATTTTTAAAGTTAAAGGAGAGAGAACAAAACACTTTAATATTAACCCAGAATCCCGAGAAGGTTGTAAAAATAATTGCTTATTGTCTTATGCCCACACATATGCATATGATACTTCAACAAACAGAAAATGATGGGATTGCCACTTATGTGGGGAAAACGCTGGAGAGTTATACCAAATATTTCAACAATAAATATAACAGGAAAGGGCCTTTATGGGAAAACAGATTCAGAAATGTTTTAGTGACAAAAGATGAACAGTTATTACATCTCACAAGATATATACACCTGAATCCCGTAACAGCATATCTGGTGGATAAACCGGAACTCTGGCAGTATTCTTCTTACCATGAATATATAGGTGCTATAGAGATTAATGAAAAAATATGCGAATTTGATAAATTATTAGATATAGAACCGTTATCATACAAAGAGTTTGTGAATACGAGGATTGATGACCAGAGAAAATTAGCCCTGATAAAAAAATTGATTGCAGATTTGGATTAAACCATCCGTTCCATCCCCGGCATGGAACGGGGGGTTAGCGGGAGGGGGAATTGTTCAGGCGGACACCTGTCATAAAAGGGACAGGAGGGGCTTTCCTGAAGGCAGGGTCTGTGGAACGTGCCCAGAGTGTTATTTTTACAAAAGTGACTTTTTTAGCATCCGCTTCTAATAAAGGCATATCCAGTCTGTTTCCTCCGGAGTCATAATACTCAAACATTGACTGATAGGGAGATTCGTACAACAAAAGGCCTATTTTTTCTTCAGGGTCCAGCATGATATCCCCTCCTCCCCAGTCAACTGTCAGTGTTGATTCGGTGTTGGTACCCGAACTTATCCTTGCCGTCATTGTGTATGGACCTTTACTGGCTACAAGCACGGTTGTTTCCGAAAGAGTGAATGCGTCAAGTCCGGTTTCAATCGCCGTGGCATCTATCAGCCCCCAGGAGTTTCTTTCTCCGTAGGTCAGGGTATCCATCATCTGGGAAAGTGCCTGCTGTAACTCGCTGTTTACCACAACTATCCTTCTTATCCTTGCGGCGCGTGTATACAGATACGTGACAAGACCGAATGCGATAACAAGGATAACCATTGCCACCAGAAGTTCCACCATCGTGAATCCAGACTTTCTCTTTGTCATTCTTTTTTCCTTTTGTCATTACGAGCGTTTTTTGCGTGGCAATCTCATAGATTGCTTCGCCCCGACGAATCCGGGTCTCGCAATGACAAATAGTGAAGGATTAAAACAGCCCGTCCCTTGATATTACTATGAAATCCTGCAGTATGACAGAATTATCACTTTTTCTGAGTACATATACATCCACCCTGTGTTTCATCGTTTTATCGGTATCTGACTGTGTTGTATCACTGAGAAATACACCTGCTTCGTCATACCTGAAGTCGTACCTCCTGATGATATAATCTTTCTGGAACTCTACCGGTTCAGGTGTCCAGTCTCCTCCTTCGGTTTCAGGGTCAATCTCCTCAGGGTTTTTGTAAATATCATCTGGCGGGGGAACCGGATTATCCTTGACCAATCTGTCTCCAAAATTACCCTGCCTGTCATAATAGACAGGAGGAAATTCTATATTTCTTATGTCCTCAATCGTATACTGAGCCAGTGCATTGGCTACCAGTATGTCGTTTGCCTTGTCCAGAACGTTCAGATTCGCCGCCATTAAAAGGAGTGCGGTGCCCAGTACAATGGCTATCAGAAAGATGGAGACAACCAGTTCCAGCAGTGTAAATCCCTTTTTCATTTTTTCACCACACAATCTCCAGACTGCCAGTTAAGTTTTTACCAACAAATGTTCCTCGTCCTGAATAATTATTTTGGGATTCAGATTTCTATCTGGGATGGGAATTCCCTGCTTCTTCAATAGATTAATATGTTCTTTCATTCCCCATTTCGCTTTGTAGATGCAGTCTTCAATAGAATGCCCGATTCCCGTAAATCCTTCCAGATCCGGGGAATAAAATCCGAAATAATCCGGTTCTTCTGTAGCTTCAATTATCAAAGAATATTCCAATTCCAACATTTCTACTGCCCTCCGCTTTTTCTATTTCCACTGATTCCGGCAGCCTTCAATATAGCATGACATGTTCCTGTCGGAACCTCCTTTTGCCCGTGATAATCAATTCGGATGATTCTATCCCACCCTTCTTTACCATAGTATCTGATGGAACCTTTTTCTTTAATGAGCATAAATCCGTTTTTCTCTACCATCCGGACTAATTCACTGAATTTCATAACTCACCACTCAACCTTCTCAAAAACCTTAACTGCTTGTCTGCCGGATATTACAGGTAATTTACTCATTGATTAAACTCTTACTTCAACAGTGCCTATTTCTTCTCTCTCTTCTAATAACTCTTTATCTAAGACAGATAGACAG